>JBNGDZ010000463.1:0-4229 GCA_049975765.1 Armatimonadota bacterium | reverse complement strand
GTGCCAGTTTCAGCCCCGACGGAACTTTTCTCGCCACCGCCAGCCGCCCTCCCAGGGGACCGCGATGTGCTCCACACCGTAGACCGGCTCCCCCTCCGGACTCACCAGCCGCGACGGCGCCTCCACCCCGGCCTGTCGCAGCGCCTCGTCCAGCGCCACCATCAGATCCTGGTTGCGCGCCTCAGCGATGGTCGCCGCGAGCGCCGCGCCCAGCTCCCGGGGGCGATCGTACTCGTCGCGAATGGGCGCCGGGCCGGCGGCGATGATCCTGCCTCCGTCGCCGGCGAAGCGCTCCAGCCCCCGCATGGCGCCCGCGCTGAGATGCCGCAGTCCCGGCAGCACGATGACCTCGACGTCGCTGAGATAGCCGCCCGGCCTCTCGCCCTCCGCAAGGGCCTCAAGCTGGCGCTCGTAGACGAAGCCGGTCTTGTGCCCTGAGAACGTGGTCGCCCGCCAGGCATCTCGCAGGGCGCGCTCATAGCCCTCGTCCCAGAGCAGGCCGGCCAGCGAGTAGACCAGCGCCACCCGGGGCTTCAGGCGCTGGAGAGCGGTCACCTCCGGGGCGAGGCGGTTGAGGTCGAGGGTGCACCGCCCGGCGGCCTCCACGCACGCCGGTCGGTGCAGGATGGAGCCGGTGGTGCTGGCGTCGGTGCTGTAGGTGCGCTCCCAGACCCAGGTGGTGGAGGCGCTGCGGCCGTGCACCGCGCCCTGCCAGTAGACGTTGTAGATGTGCTCGGGGTCCACCCAGGTCACGTCGCGGTCGATGATGAGGTGGTCCTCGCTGTTGAAGACCGGGGCGTCACGCGCCGAGCGCTGCAGCTCGAAGCCCATGAGCTCGCACTCCCAGGAGGTGGCCCACTCCCCGCGGTCGCTGTACCAGCGCACGGCGTCGTTGCCGTTGATCTCGCAGAACTGGGCGAACAGCTCCGGCGCGACGCTCCACGGGCCGTGCGCGCTGGGGCCGGTGACCCCGCAGATCATCATCTTGGCGTGCACCGGAATCTCCGGCGCCATGGCATGGATGGTGTCGGCGAGGAAGCGGTGGAAGGCGGCGAACTGCCGCTGGTTGAAGCGCATGAAGTCGTAGACCAGCGGGTCGGGCCGCAGCTGCGGCTCCGGCACCGGCACCTCCTCGAAGGCCGCGAACTCGCTGCCCCATGTCCCGTTGAGGTCCTGGACCGTCCCGTAGCGCTCCTGTAGCCACCGGTGCCAGCTCTCGCGGGTGTAACGGCACCCGGTCAGGTTCGTGCTGACCGGCTCGTTGGTCAGGCAGATGCTGTGCAGCGCCGGATGGCCGGCGACCTTCGGGATCATATACTGCAGGTATCTGCGCAGCACCTCGCGCGCCTCCGGGGCGTGCACGCAGTAGCCCAAAAAGCCCCCGGAGCAGTCCCTCAGATGCGGCCACCTCTCCAGCGCCCAGCCGGGGAAGTAGTGCGGGCTGATCAGCAGGTTCACCTGCGTCCCGGCCTCCGCGGCCCGGTCACAGACCTCCAGGAAGCTCTCGATGGCCTGGTCCGCGTAGGTGTCCTCGCCGGGCAGGACACTGCGCGGGCCGAACTCGATCTGGATGATGTTCAGGCCGTAGTCGGGCATGATGTCCGCGTCGCGCCGGACCTGCCCGAAGTGCCCCATGCCCACGAAGAGCACGGGCCGGCGCTCGGCGCGCCCGTCCGGCCAGCGGACCTCGCCGATGAAGCTCGGCCCGTCGATCTCAATCGGGCTGGTCACGAACTTCGGCGCCTCCGGCCAGTCCTCCCGCAACAGCGCATGCCGCACGAGGCTCTCGACGGTCTCCGCCTGCGCCCACGCCCGGTTCAGCTCCCCGTGGTTCACGTCCTGGCGGATCCAGTCCAGGAAGTGCTCGGCCACCGTCAGCGTCACGCGCGGGTAGTGGCCGCGCTGGCCCAGCGCCTCCACCTCCGCGCGAAGCTCCGCGACGAGCGGCTCGATCTCCCCCACCCGCTCCCGGATACGCTGCGGGCTGATGAGCGTCAGATCGTGCGCAATGGTGTCGCCATCGGCGATCGAGACCTCCAGCCGGAGCCGATCGCTGGTCAGGTCGGACAGCTCGCGACGGTAGGTGAGGCTCACGCACCGACCCTCCGGCAGCACCTGCTCACGGGTATCGAGCGCCTGGTCGCCCCGGCTCAGCGTCACACGCAAGGTCCGACCGGCGGCGTAGGTGGCGTGGCCGGCCACCCACAGCTCGGTGCCGAAGACGAACTCGGAGGCGGGGTAGCGGTCGGGCATCCAGGGGTGGACCTCCTCGCCCCGCGGCCCGCGGCCGGAGATCGCCAGCTCCAATTCAGGCGCGCGGGCGTCGCCCTCCAGCAGGAAGGGCGTGGCCTGCGGGCCGCGCTCGAGCTTCAGATCATCGATCCATACGCCCTCGGTGGGGCTCTCGGTGATGGCCATGATGCGGATCTCGGTCTCGTGGGGAAGAGTCTCGAAGGTCTCCTGCACACGCACCCATCGGCCGCCGGTGGTGGTCCGCGGCCACTTCGCGCGCACGCGCCACCGGTCCGCGCCGCCGACCCAGCCGACGCCGGGCGACTCGCCCTGCACCCACGCCGAGATCGTGTAGGTCGCGTTCGGCTCCACCTCCACGGGCTCGGCGTAGAGGAGCTGCCCGTAGACGTGGGCGCCGTAGGGGGTGCCGTTGGTCAGCCGCACGCTGCAGCGGCCCGAGTGCGCCCGCGTCTCGTCGCGAGTCATGGTGGCGTCGGTGTTGCGGGGGTCCCAGCGCCAGCCCTCCGGCCACTCATCCCGCCACCGCTCGAAGGAGCCGTTGTCCAGCAGGTTCTCGCCCACCTCGGCGGGTCCGACCTCGAGCGTGGACTCCCCCGCATCGAGAGTCTGAGGCATGTCGAAGGCCGTCGGCGTATCGCCGACTTCGAGCTGCACGCTGTCGATCCACAGCCCCTCGGTGACCGAGTCCACGTTGATGCGGGCACTGAAGGAGCGCTCGCCCTCCCCGGTCGTGAAGGTGACGGCGAAGCGCCGCCACTGCATCCCGGTGGCCTCGATGGGCTCTCGGAAGCGCCAGCCCTCCCCGCCTCCGAACCACGCCCGCCCGGGGTCCTGGCTGCGGGCATACAGCGAGAGCGTGTACTGCGTGTTGGGCTGCACGTCCACCGTGCACCACATCGTCCCGTAGACGTGGGGCTCGACCTCGTGGGGATTGGTCAGCCTCACGGAGCGCTCGCCGGTGTGTGCGACGTCCTCGTCGACCGTCAGCTCCGCGCCCGCACCTGCGTCCTGGAACACCCACCGGACCGGCATCCCGTCGGTCCCGAGCTGCTCGAAGCTGGGGTTGGGGATCAGATTCGGCTGCCCGTCGGGCTGCGCGCCCAGCGTCACGGCGGGCGCGAGCGCCACGAGGGTCATCGCGAGAAGAAGTGATCGCTTGAAGCCGAGCATGATGAATACCTCCGGCAGGCTACTCGATCTGCGCCAGGTCGGGCTCACGCCAGTGGCTGATGCCGGCGGCGTGCCAGTTGAACAGCTCGATCTGGATGCGGCCGGTACGCTCGGGGACCTCGAATTCGGCGGTGACCTCGGTCCAGTCGGTGTCGCCGGTCAGCGGCTCGGTCATCACCCAGTCGCCGGCGCCTTGGCCGGGATCATCGCGGTCGAAGAAGATGATGCGCACGAGCGCCCCGCCATCGGTCGATCGCAGGTGCTCGGTGCGGCACTGCACGCTGAAGCGGTAGCGCTCCCCCGGCGTGACCATGCTACCCGTCCAGCGCCAGCCCCCGCGATCGCTCTCGCTGGAGGTGCTGAGGCTGAGGACCTCACCGCGAGTGCTGTGGCCGACGGTTCCCTCGTACCGCGAGGTGCCCCAGCTCGCCACCGACAGGTCCAGCGGTGCCAGCTTCTCCTCGGCGGTATACTCCCGGCCGGCTGCGGAGGCGGTCACCGTCACCGTCCCGGCCTCGGGCACGCCCTCAGGGGCCTGCCACGGGAAGACGCACTCAGCCTCCTCGCCGGCCGGAACGTCCAGCGTCATGCTCGGCTCGGGCAGGCGCAGCCACGGCGGGCCCGACGCCCGGCACTGCACGCGCAGATCGCCGCCGCTGCGGTTGCGAAGCTCGGCCACCAGGCGACCGGCCTGCACCTGAAGGCCGATCTCCAGCGGCTCCTCGATCAGCACGTGCTCCTGTGAGGTCCAGGTGCGGTCGCCTATCGTCACCTCGACGGTGACCGGATGTCCACCGGCCCGGGCA
>JBNGDZ010000462.1:0-4232 GCA_049975765.1 Armatimonadota bacterium | reverse complement strand
ACCAGGCCCGGAAAAGTTCCGCCCTTTCCTTTTCCTTGACAATCTCGCGGGGGGGGGGCTATACTGTACCCACAAGACAAGTCGCAACGTGAGTAGTTACGATAGCCCTATGACATGGGGGTGGGGCAATGGCCACGAGAATCGATGTGTGGCAGGTTGGCGCCGATGGCGACCTGACGCGCGTAAACTGCTCGATGTCAGACGCGGGCCTGAATGAGCCGGACGATCTGGAGGTGTGGATCCGGAAGAGGCCGGAGCTCCTCGGCGAGGGCCTGCTCCTCATCGGCGAGCAGGTTCCCGCTGGGCGCACGGAGGACAGCCACGGCTACGTGGACTTCCTGGCGCTCGACGAGGATGGTAGCGTGGTCGTCGTGGAACTGAAGCGCGGCGAGATCGGCCGGAGCGCGCTCGGACAGGCCATCGACTACGCCTCAGACGTCGCCGAGTGGGATCTGGACAAGCTCGACGAAGTGTACAGAGAGTACGTTACCAGACATCCTCAATATGGCATGCCGGATTCCCTCGATGATGCAATATCGGAGGCCTTCGGCGAGATCGAGATAGAGACTCTGTCGATCAATGACAGCCAGCGCATCCTCATGGTCGGCACGGGCGTCACTGCGGCTCTCGAGCGGATGGTGGAGTGGCTATCGGAGAACTTCGGTGTCACCATCAACGCCGTCCTGTTCACCTGCGCTCAGACGGCCGGAGGGGACACGGTGCTTGCAAAGACCACGGTCATCCCGGAGGAGATCGAGCGGGAGAGATCGCGCCGGGCTCGCTTCACGATCGCCATGTCAGATGCCCCCGGCACGTACGAGCGAGATGAACTGAAGCGCCACTTGATCTCGTTCCTGTCCAAGGATGCCAGTACTCCGCGGCGGATCCGGGAGATACTTCTTCCGCTTTGCCTGAGAGAAGGCACGGTCCCGAGATCGCGTCTGCAGGAGGCGCTAATAGAACACGGCGAGACGTCCGACGAAGGCGCGGCCGGCCGGATCATCTCCGTCATCTCGAAGCAGTTGGCGATAGAGCGACGCGACTACCTGCGGCAGGTCATCCGCTACGACACCGGGTACCCCAGAGACAACTACCGCATACCGGAGGACTATAGGGATCTCGTTGAAGAGGTGCTCAGAGACCTCCACCAGCAGGATTAGCCGGGAGTGATGGCGCACTCCCACTATCGTGGCCTTCGCGCCAGCACCACCAGCCGCTTCGCCTCGTGGTCGTAGGGATCGCCGGCAAGCGAGCCGTAAACCTCGAAGTCCCCGAAGCCCACCTCCGCCAGCAGGCCGGTCAGTTCCGCGGCCGAGTAGAGGCGGTGCTCGAATGTGCGCTCGATGACCTCGCCGTCCCGGATCATGATCCAGCGGTTGCGCGCTCGGCGCCAGTCATCGATCACCTCGCACTCCTGAAGCTGGAAGGAGCCGTCATCGCAGCGGGTCCAGTCACGAGGCCGGAAGATACGCGCCAGGACCTCCTTGCCCATCATCTCGATGAGCAAGGCGCCGCCGGGCTTGAGTGAGGCGAGCAGGTTCTCGGCCACGAGGCGGTCCTCGGCCTGGTCCTCGAAGTAGCCGAATGACGTGAAGAGGTTGATGGCCGCGTCGAAGGCCGCCGGGTGCCGGAAGCGCCGCATGTCCTCGAGCACCGTCTCGACCTCGAGGCCCTCCTCCGCCGCGGCCTCACGCAGGGAGTGGATGTACTCCTCGGTGCGGTCAACGGCGGTGACGCGAAAGCCCCGGCGGGCCAGCTCCAGGCTGTGCCTGCCGGTGCCGCAGCAGAGATCGAGGATGCGCGCCCCGGCGGGCGGAGCCAGCAGCTCCAGCGCGTGCTCGATCTCCTGGGGAGCCTTCTCCCAGCGCTCGGCCCCGAACATAGCGGGCCGCCACGTGGCCCAGAAGGCGTCATCCTCATGCCAGGGCGGCATGGCCCCTCACCCTCCGTTGCCATCGAAGGCGCACTTGGCCTCGACCTGCTGCTCGTACTCCTCCTCGGAGAGCTGCTTCCGCACCCACTCCAGGCGGGCCTCCTGGTCGGCCTTGGCGGTGGTATCGGTGATGTCGGGGTTGATCATCTCGTGCAGCTCACCGTCCAGGCTGGCGAGCTTGTGGTGGGCGTCGGGATCTCGGGCCAGGTCTTGGAGCTCCTCCGGATCATCCTCCACGTCGTAGAGCTCGTGACCGTAGCCGTGGTAGTGAATGAGCTTGTGCTCATCCTTGCGGACCATGAACCATCCGTTGCGCACGCCGTGCCCGTGGTACTGTGAGAGAACCACGCGGTTGAGGTCATCCTCCTCGCCGCGGGCGGTGCTCAGCAGGCTCTCGCCGGGCAGGTCCTCATCATCCTCAGTGAGCTCGCATCCTGCGGCCTCTACGATGGTGGGGAAGAGATCCACGAGGCTGACGGGGTGCTCGATGGCCTCGTCCTGCTCGATGTCGGGGCCGGCGATGATCAGCGGCACCCGCACCGAGGGCTCGAACGGCGCGCACTTCCACCACATCCCGTGGGCGCCGAGCATCTCCCCGTGGTCGGACGCGAAGATGACGATGGTCTCGTCGGCGAGTCCCTCCTCCTCGAGCGTCGCCATGAGGTCGCCGACGAACCGATCGATGTAGCTGATGAGGCCGTGATAGCCGCGGATGTTGCGCATCCAGGTGTCCTCATCCACCGGGTCTTCGACCTCGAAGTGGTAGCGCAGATCGCGGTTGAGCTGGTTGAGGCGCTGCGTGTTGCCGAGCTCGGGCAGCTCGATCTCGTCCGGGTCGTAGAGGTCGTACAGCTCTTCCGGGGCGTAGTGCGCGAAGTGAGGATTGCGGTAGGAGGTCCACAGCATCCACGGGCCGTCCTGGGCGTCGCTGGAGCGCAGGAACTGCAGGGACTTCTCGTGGACCTCCTCGTCCACGTTGCCGGAGATGTCCTTGGGGCCGGCTTTGTCAAGCCGCTGTCGGGCTCCCACCCGCCTGCACATGGGATTGCGGAAGAGGGCGCAGGTGTCCCCGATCTCCCGATGTCCGGGCCGGAAGCTGCGCTCGAAGCCGTGGCTCTCGAAGGGCTTCACGAAGTCGAGCTTGCCGAAGGTGGTCACGGGCACGCCCTGCTGCTGCAGCCGATGGCCGAAGGTCTGCCAGCTCTCATCGAAGGGTGAGGCATTGTCCCAGCAGTGGATCTGGTGCACGTGCCGGCCGGTGACGAGGCTGGCGCGCGCGGGGACGCACAGGGGGCTGGTGGAGTAGGCGTTGCGGAATAGCACTCCACGCTCGGCGAGTGCGTCCAGGTGCGGGGTGTGCATGCCCTCCCAGCCGGCGCAGCGCATCTTGCGTCCGTCCATCTCATCGACCATGATCAGCAGGACGTTCATGCAATCCCCTTCCGGTCGCGTACAGAGCGACGGGAGGATCCTCCCGCCGCCGATGATGACATGGATAGGCGCTACGGGGCCTCAGGACGCGCACGCCGCTCGCCAACCTCCTTTGTTACTTCGGGGCGGGAGGGGGTTTTTCCTTCCCACGAGGGCAAAGGGGCGCAGGG
This sequence comes from Armatimonadota bacterium, assembly GCA_049975765.1. Taxonomy (GTDB): domain Bacteria; phylum Armatimonadota; class Zipacnadia; order Zipacnadales; family UBA5352; genus JAYENL01. Next base: position 698 of record JBNGDZ010000462.1, on the reverse strand, counting down.
CGAGGGCCGCGGCTGGGCAGGGCAGCGGGCCGCGAACAGGGAATGTGCGTGCCACGGTCTGCAGTCAGTCCGGCGCGGGAGGCCCACCGCCAGGTGACGCTTCGAGCTGTCATGATCGCGGTCGTGCTCTCGGTCGTGTCCGTGGCCTGGATCCACCAGGCCTCCCTGGTGCAGACCCCCGGCCAGACCATCTACGCACCGGTGTACCTGGTCTCGGTCCCGCCGGTCCCGGCGCTGATGTTCCTGGTGCTGTTGGTGGGGCTGCGCCCCCTGCTGGCCCGCCTCGGCCTCGTGCGACCGATCACCCGGCGGGAGATGCTGGCGATCTACGCCTTCCTGGTGATCGCGGTCCCGCCGGTCACCTTCGGGATCATCGAGCTGCTGTTGCCCTGGATCACCGTGCCGGTCTACTTCGACACTCCCCAGTCTCCCACGGCCGAACTGGCGGTGCAGATGCCCGGCTGGTTCAGTCCCCGGAGCCCCGAGGCTATTCGCACCATGTACGAGGGCACCGAGACCGGGGCGGTGCCGTGGAGCCAGTGGGTGATACCGCTGGCCTACTGGACGATGTTCTTGACGATCCTTTACGTGACAGGCCTATGTCTGGTGAGCCTGTTCCGCAAGCAGTGGTCGGAGCACGAGCGGCTGCGCTTCCCGCTGCTGCTGATCCCGCTGGACATCACCGCGGAGTCGGCGAC
>JBNGDZ010000461.1:2161-4240 GCA_049975765.1 Armatimonadota bacterium | reverse complement strand
CCATCAGCGAGAGCTCCAAGATGGGCTTCACCACCGAGAAGATCGAGCGCACCGCCGACCAGCATCGGCGGGAGTACGAGCGCATGAAGTCCAAGGTCACCGAGGAGCTCAAGAAGCAGTTCAGCCCGGAGTTCCTCAACCGCGTCGATGACGTGGTGGTCTTCCACTCACTGACGCCCGAGCAGATCCGGGACATCGTGCAGCTTGAGGTGGGCTATCTCAACGACCGGCTGGCGGAGCAGGGCATCCACCTGTCGATCACCGACGAGCTGGCGGCTCTGCTGGCGGAGAAGGGCTACGACCCCACCATGGGCGCCCGACCGTTGCGCCGGCAGATTCGGGCCCTCATCGAGGACCCGCTCGCCGAGGAGATCCTGGGTGCCGACGCCGAGGAGGGTGCCGAGATCGTGGCGGATCTGGATGACAACGACGAGGTGACCTTCCGCTTCGTGGAGACGGCCATCAGCCCTCACCCCGCCTGAGGGAACAGACTGTGACATTCGTGACAGCCGCTCGCCGTCGGCCGGGTCTCTGGCCGGCGGCAATTATTCACGCCTGGCATGAAGGGGAAGCCTAGCCTGCGACGAACTACCGACCTTAGAGATTATGTACATTCGCTCCAAAGCCGTGAACGTGTGGAGACGGCCCCGCCGCGCATCATAGGCATCTGACGAAAGGAGTGCATGCATGCTCATTCGCTGGTTGTGGTTCCTGTTCGTTGCAGCGGTCACATTCGCATTCGTGCTCATCGGGCATTGGGTCGGTGGCATCGCCGGCGCTCGGTTGCTGGGGGAGGACGCCGGCACGGACTACACCTACTTCCTCGTGGGCGTCAACACCATCTTTGGGCTCATCGGCTTCCTGGTCTCGTTGTTCCTGTTCCGGAAGCTCATCGGCTGGCTGCAGCACATGGAGGCGGTGCCGCTGTTGGACAAGGCGGCCGCCGCCGTGGGCGTCACCGTGGGGCTGGCCGTGGCGCTTCTGGCGACGGTTCCCTTCTCCTCCCTTCAGTACGGGCTGCCGATCCAGATCTTCGCCAGCATCATCGGCGCCATTCTTGGTGTTATCTTTGCCATGAGCGCCAAGGAGCAACTGGTCTACGTCTTCCCGGGGCTGGCGCAGCTTGGCAAGAGCGTGGACTCAAGCCTGCCCCCGGGCACCAAGATGCTTGATACGAACATCATCATCGACGGACGCGTTTATGATATTTGTGCCACAGGCTTCATCGAGGGCCCCATCTGCATCCCGAACTTCATCCTTCAGGAGCTGAGGCACATCGCCGACTCCGCGGAGGGCCTCAAGCGCGAGCGCGGCCGGCGGGGGCTGGATGTGCTCAACCGCCTGAAGGCCCTTCAGGACACCGACGTCATCATCTACCACGATCCCAACCCGCCCCGGGAGCACATGGAGGTGGATGCACGGCTGGTGAACCTGGCGGCGCGCACCGGCGCCGCGGTGGTGACCAACGACTACTCCGTCAACCGAATCGCCTCGCTGGAGGGCGTGCGGGTGCTCAACGTCAATGAGCTGGCCGGAGCCATGCGGCCCACCTTCCTGCCCGGTGAGGAGGTCACCGTCACCATCATCAAGGAGGGCAAGGAGCCCGGCCAGGGCGTCGGCTACCTCGATGACGGCACCATGGTGGTGGTCGAGAAGGCCGCCCAGATGGTGGGGGAGACCCTGATCGTCATGGTCACCAGCGTCCTGCAGACCAACGCCGGCAAGATGCTCTTCGCCGAGGTCAAGGGTCGAGCGCAGGACGAGGAGTCGGGCTCCGACGAGGGAGACTGAAGCGTGTCGGAGGCAGCCGCCGTCATTGCGGCCGCCGGGCGCGGCACGCGCTTCGGTGGCCCCATCCCCAAGGTATTCCTTCCCCTGGGCGGCAGGCCCATGCTTGAGTGGTCCCTGCAGGCCTACAGCGCCTGCGAGCACGTGGCCGCTATCGTGCTGGTCGTGCCGCCAGAGCTGCTTGACCGCGCCGCACGGATCGCGGAGGATGAGCCGAAGGACGTGGACATTGTCCCAGGCGGCGAGGCGCGGCCCGCGTCGGTGCGGGCCGGTCTGGAGGCACTTCGCGAG
>JBNGDZ010000461.1:0-2151 GCA_049975765.1 Armatimonadota bacterium | reverse complement strand
GTGCACGACGGCGCACGGCCGCTGGTGGACCAGGGGACTATCGAGCGCTCCATCGACGTGGCTGTCCGGCGCGGCGCGGCCGTCGCGGCCATCCCGGCCACCGACACCCTCAAGCGCTGCGCGCCTGACGGACGCATTGACTCCACGCCCCCGCGCCGTGAGCTTTACCACGCCCAGACCCCCCAGACCTTCCGCTACGACCTGCTGCTGGAGGCCCACGAACGGGCCGCCCGCGAGGGGCTCGACGTTACCGACGACGCTCAACTCGTCGAGCGTATGGGCCATCCGGTCTACGTCAGCGAGGGACATCGCGACAACTTCAAGATCACCACGCGGGAGGACCTGGCGCGGGCCGAGTGGCTACTGCGCCGCCGGGCCGGCCGGGAGGTATCCACCATGCGTGTGGGCATCGGCTACGACGTCCACGGCTTCGCGGAGGGCCGTCCGCTGATCCTCGGTGGAGTGCGCATCGAGCACGACCGGGGGCTGGCCGGCCACTCCGACGCCGATGTGCTCTTTCACGCCATCGCCGACGCCCTCCTGGGCGCGGCGGCGCTGGGCGACCTCGGCGCGCACTTCCCCGACACCGATCCCCAGTACGCCGGCGCCGACAGCGGCGAGCTTGCTGCGCGCGTGGTGGCGATGCTGGCCGACCGGGGCTTCAGACCTGCGAACGTTGACGCCACGGTGATCTGCCAGGCCCCGAAGCTGGCGCCGCACATCGCCGCCATGCGCGCCAACATCGCCTCGGCGCTGGGCATGGACACGTCGGCGGTGAGCGTCAAGGCCACGACCACCGAGCGGCTGGGCTTCGAGGGCCGGGGGGAGGGCATCGCCGCCCAGGCCACGGTCCTCATCGCGCCCCTGTAGCCGCATCACCGGAGGAGGTCTCCCGCCTATGAGGTGTGCCTGCGTGCTTGTGTTGGCGACGCTCTCCGTGCCGGCCTGCGCCGATGACCTGGTCGCCGAGCATGGCCGCTACTCGGGGGCCTACGAGTCCGACTGGGCCACGCTGCCCACCGGCCGCGAGCTTTGTACGCACGATCCCGACAGCTACGACTTCCAGGACGTCGCCGGTGAAGAGGTCCGGCGCAGCTTCGTCGATGAGCAGGAGGTCACCATCTCCGGCCAGCGACTGCGCGTGACCTGGCAGAGCCCCGAGTGTGACAAGTACCGCCACACGCTGTATCTGTTCCACAACTGCGAGACGGTGCGCATCGAGGACATGGCGATCATCCAGAGCCATCCCGACTGGCGCTCGTCATCGACGTTCTTCTTCGAGTCCTGCGGGCGCGTCGAGATCAGGGACTGCTACCTGGCGGGCACCTGTGGCCGGGCCTTCATCCGGATCGAGGGATGCGAGGAGTACTTCATCGACGGCGTCGAGATCGCGGGCATCAACTTCGGCGGCGACGCCGCCGGCTACCGCTGCGGACCGGGCATCTTCGTCAACAATGGGGCCGGCTGGGACGAGGAGCAGGGGCGGCCGGGCATGCTCTGGGCGGAGAACCCCAGGGAGCTGCGCTTCGGCGTCATCCAGAACTGCTACGTGCACGACTACGAGTTGACCGACCCGGTGCACAATCACGACGGCATCCTCTTCCACGCGCCCTCGGATGGCATCGTCTTCAACTGCTGGTTCGAGAACTGGGAGGCGGACTCGGCGCTCGACGACTCGCACCGGCGCAACGACGCGGGCTATCAGGATCACCTGCACCGCATCGAGCGCTGCGTCTTCAGGGACTGCCACCGGGTCAAGACCAACGGCGCCGTGGGCAGCGCCTCCTGCGCGCTGCTGTGGTGCAACAACCTCTACGTGGACAGCAGCCTCACCGACTACCACACCGGCTGGGAGAACTGGCGGGTGCACGAGACCTACGTCTTCGGCCGCAACAAGGGCTACTTCCACGTGATGCACTACCGCGAGGGGCCGAAGTACTTCCGCAACTGCCTGCTCTACTCGGCCGTGGCGCAGTCGGACATCTACGAATCCATGGGCGAGACGCCCGATCAGGACATCCACATGCTCCGCCCCGACTTCTTCATCTACCTGATGCCCCCTCCCGGCCACTGGCTTTCGCCGCGCACCGGCAACACGCCGCAGGTCGACACCTGGGAGCAGCTAGACGAAGCGCTGCCCCTGGAGCCCGA
>JBNGDZ010000460.1:0-4257 GCA_049975765.1 Armatimonadota bacterium | reverse complement strand
GCCGGGCGGGGGAACGGAGGCCCGCCCCTCCAAGCGAAACTGCGCACCGTCGGCGCCGCCCGAGGGGCCGTGCTGAGGAGGGCTGTCAAGCCCGACGAAGCCGTCCGATCCCACCGCGCAGCGCGGCCACAACCACGATCATAGAGGCGATGGCATGTACGATCTGAAGCCGGCCCGCGTCTACGCGCTCGCCGACGTGCTCAACGATGGGCTGAGCCTTCGGCGCATGGCGCGTCTGCTCGGCGCCATGGGCCTGAAGCTCAACGACGTCAGCGTGTTCGAGCCCGCGGACCTGCCGGCGGTTCTCCGCGACCTGTTCGAGGCCTGGTCGCCCGAGGAGGTGCTCTCGGGCCGCGAGGGCTGCTTCCGGCGGCCTCTGGTCTTCACCCGGCTGCGCATCGATGAGGAGCCGCCGGAGCTGGATGATCTGCTCCAGGACTGCCCGGAGGGCGCAGCGAAGACGCAACTGCTGCATGCGCTGGGCTTCATCGAGCTGGTGAGGCACTCGCATCCGCGGGAGGACGACTGGGAGAAGGACTACGTCTGCTGGCCGACCATGGACTTCGGGACCATGATCGGCTGCCCGCACGGCTGCCAGTACTGCGGCTACGGCAAGAGCGGTCGGTTCATCGCCATCGGCCTGAATCTGGAGGAGTACATGCAACGGGTGGTGGCGCCGACGGTGGAGGAGAACCCGTGGCAGCGCTGCTTCCGGATGATCGGCTGGGGTGCCGACCACATCGCCTGGGAGCCGGAGTACGACTGCGTGAGGCCCTTCCTGCAGACGCTTGCCGAGCGCGACCGCTACGGCTACTTCCACTCCACCAGCGAGAACGTGGACTGGATCGCCGACCTGCCCCACCGCGACCGGCTCATCGGCATCTGGAGCACCACCTGCGAGTCGGTCGCCCGGGAGATCGAGCCCGGCTCGGGGCGGGCGGTGGGGCGCATCGAGGCGGCCCGCAGGCTCCAGGAGATGGACATCCCCGTGCGCTTCAAGTTCAAGCCCATGATCCCGATACGCGGCTGGCGGGAGGAGTACGCGGAGATCATTGAGCAGATGCTGGCGCTGACCGAGCCGGAGTCCATCGGCTTCTGCGTGATCATGTGGAACACGATCGAGGCGCTTGAGCAGAAGATCGACCTGGATCTGCTCGACCCCGACTACGTGCAGGCGGCCCGCGAGGCCGCCGAGGAGATGGAGGGCGTGGTCACCGGCCCCTTCCCACACCAGGTGCGGGCGGAGATCTACCGCTACCTGATCGAGCAGGTGCGGCGGTGGAATGCGGATGTCCCGCTGTACATCAGCACCGAGTCCCGCGAGATGTGGGACGAGATGGCCGAGGATCTGGGGCAGCGCCCGGAGAGCTTCTTCTGCGGCTGCAGCTCGGTTGCGCTCCCGGGCCGGAAGCTGGCGGTCTCAGAGGACTGCCCGCATTCGACCTACAGGCGGCTCAACGGCGACGCCTGAACGACCCGGGGAACAGGATGCACATGATCCCGGCGCGAAAGCCGGCAGGATACGGCGACGGCAGAGGAAGTGAGCACCGTGCCTCAGGGACCGAGCAGACCCAACTTCGTCATCGTGACAACCGACCAGCAGCGCTATGACACCTATGGCGTGACGGGCAACCAGATCGTGAGCACCCCAAACTTCGACGCGCTCGCCGGGCGGGGGACGCTGTTCACGCGCTGCTACACGCAGAACACCGTGTGCATTCCCTCACGCGCCTGCCTGCACACCGGCCGCTACACCCACCAGCACGGCGTTCAGTACATGGAGAGCGAGATCGACACCACCCCGGTGCTGCCCCACTGGGAGACGACCTTCATGGAGCGGCTGCAGGCGGCCGGCTACTACACCGGCGCGTGCGGCAAGATCCATATGCTCCAGCCGAAGGGCTACCACTGGACGCAGCTCACCGGCGGGAAGGGCGCGCGCTGGCGGAAGATGTGGGGGGAGCCGGTCGGCCCCGCGCCGCTGGGGCAGGACTACGCCCGGTGGCTCGAGGAGAAGAGCCCCGGCCGCTACCGGCAGATCTACGACCAGCGCCAGACCTCCGAGTACGACCACAGCACGCTGGTCAACGTGCTCGATGAGGACGAGTACGTGGACTGGTGGATCGCGGACATGGCGCTGCAGTTCCTGCGCGACCGCGCGCAGGACCCGGAGCGTCCATGGCTGCTGTGGGTGGGCTTCTGCGGACCGCACGGGCCCTTCGACCCGCCCCGGCGATACGCCGAGATGTACGACCCTGATGAGATGCCATTCCCCGAGACCTACACCATGGAGATGTCGGACCGGCCCGAGTTTATGCGCCGTCCCGCGCAGGAGGCCACACCCGAGGCGCGGCGGCTGGTTCAAACGCGTATCGCCTACTACTACGCCATGATGACGCTCATCGACGATATGCTCGGGCGCATCGTCGGCGACCTCGAGGGCCGGGGCCTTGGTGAGGACACCATCATCATGACCACGGCCGATCACGGCGAGATGCTCGGCGACTGGGGCCGCTGGGGCAAGGGCGTCTTCCTGGAGCAGGTGGTGCACATGCCATTCATCACCGTCCTGCCGGACCGCTGGGCGAGTGTCGCACGGCCCAAGCGCTGTGACGAGGTCATCGAGAGCTTCTCGGTCGCCGCCACGGCGCTGGACTACGCGGGGGTGGCGATTCCGCCGGAGATGCAGGCGCCGAGCCTCCGACCGATCCTGGAGGGGGAGGCGGGCTCGCGCGGCCATGCCCTCACGGAGTACGTGGACAACAACCGGCGGCGAGCGGGGATGTGCCTGACCACGGAGCGGTACAAGTACGCCACCTGGGGCACCGAGTACACCGGCGAGCTCTACGACCTGCAGGAGGACCCGGGCGAGCGCCGCAACCTGTGGGAGGACTCCGGCCACGCCGACGTCCGCCGCGAGATGTCGGAGCTGCTGCTGGACCGGCTGATGCACTCCATGGAGCCGGCCTACACCTCGTTCCTCAACAAGCTCCCGGAGCACCTTCGCAACCCGGGCTGGGGTGAGAACCGATGACCAGAGCATCGCATCTCGTGCTGCCCATCATGGTCTGCCTGGTGCCGCAGGCATGCCTGGCTCAGGCGCCCGAGGGGGCCGCTGAGCCGCAGGCGGATCAGGCGCAACAGCAGGACCTGCGGATGGTCGTGCCGGCGGAGATCTACGCCGTGCCGGGCGTTGAGATGAACCTGTACTTCGACAACATCCTCCTGCATCCAGCCAGCGAACTGCTGCTCTACGACGTGGACTGCGCCCTCGGCGCCCAGCAGCGAGAGCGCTGGACGTCTGTGCCGCGGGCGGACCAGGTCGGCGAGCATCCGCTGACGCTCAAAGTGCTGACCCCGGACATGCGGGTCATCGACCAGGCGCAGACGACCGTGCGCGTCACGGATCCGGCCGCCGGCGCGGGCGAGCAGATCACCATCCTGTGCGTCGGCGACAGCCTCACCGCGGCCTCGCTTTACACCCGGCGGCTGGTGGCGCTATTCGCCGAGGACGAGGCGGTGGACGCGACGCTGATCGGCGAGAACGGCCCGACCGAGGAGCCCGGGAACCGCCACGAGGGATACGGGGGCTGGACCTGCCAGCGCTTCGCGACGACGTGGGCGGAGACGGACTGGGCGGAGGTGGACGGGGTCAGGAGGCGGCAGCGGAGTCCCTTCGTGTTCGAGGTGGAGGCCCAGCCGAGGCTGGACTTCCAGCAGTACCTCGAGCGCAACAACCAGGGGCAGCCGCCGGATTTCATCACGATTCTGCTCGGCTGCAACGATACGTTCTCCGCGACCGAGGAGACCATCGAGGAGCGCATCGACGCCATGTTCGGGCACCTCGACGCCCTGCTCGCGGCGCTGAGAGAGGGGGCGCCTGAGGCGGACATAGGCCTGCTGCTGCTCGTGCCCCCGGCGGCCAATCAGGACGCTTTCGCCTCCAGCTACGGGTGCGGGCAGACGCGCTGGCAGTACCGCCGCAACCAGCATAGAGTGATGGAGCGCGAGATGGCGAGCTACGGGGGGCGGGAGGATGAGGGCCTCTTCCTGGTGCCGGCGTTCGTGAACCTGGACGCGGTGCACGGCTTCCCGCATAGAAGCATCCCGGCCAACGCGCACACGGACGTGGAGATCTCACGGCTGGCGAACGGGGTGCATCCAAACGCGGCGGGCTACTACCAGATCGGCGACGCCATCTACTGCTGGCTCAAGAGCCGCCTGGCCGCGCGGTAGGCGCGAACGGCAAACGACCGG
>JBNGDZ010000459.1:0-4265 GCA_049975765.1 Armatimonadota bacterium | reverse complement strand
GCTCCGCGACGCTCACCGGCCGCCACCGGCGCAGGCGCACGCGCACGCGCAGCCGGCGCAGGCACAGGCGCAGCCGCCGCCGCCTCCGCCACCGCTGCTTCGGCTGGACTCGGCCATGGCCTCCAGGAAGTCCATACCTACTCTGTCCACGCCGGACAGGTCCATGACCTGGCTGTCCACGAGGCCTACGCTGACGGGGTCCATGGTGGAGGCCATGCGCCCGGCGACGTTCTCCGACCAGCCCGCGAAGGAGGCCGCCACGTCGCCGAAGCTGGTTCGATCGCCGGGAGCTGGCGCCGGCACCGTGGGGGCCTGGCCCGCCGGCCGCGCCCAGCCGGGGGAGTAGTGATAGCCGGTGCGGTGCCAGGTGTGGAAGTGCCGCGGGTAGCCCTCATCGAGCATCAGCCACCCGATGTTGTTGTCCACATACTCGTCGCGGCGCTCCACGTCCCCGATCTGCCGGGCCTCCGACCAGGCCTCGGCGACGATCGACTGATAGTACTCCCGGCTGCGCTCCAGGTCGAAGCCCGCCATGCGCTCGGCGAGCTGATTGACCAGGTTGCGCATCTCCTTGCTCAGATCCAGGTCCGGTATCGGTACGCCGGGCCGCTCCATGATGGCGTCCAGGAACGGCTGCTCGTAGCCGCGGATCACTGTCCCCAGCTTCGCCGCCACCTCCCGGCGCTGCCCGCGCGTGGCCCTGAAGTGCTCCGGCACCTCCACCGTCAGGGGCTCGTCTCTGATCATCCGCACCAGGCCCTTCTTCAGCATCCCGAAGATCACCAGCGCCAACACCTGGCCCAGCGGGCGCTCCAGCAGCACCGCCGCCTCCGGGGCGGTCAGCCCCCGCTTGATCTCCCCGCCCGGCACGGACTCGATGGGCGGCAGGTAGGAGCGCTTGCGCGACGCCACCAGCCGGTCGCCCAGCAGCCACAGGATGATCAGGACCGGGATGGCCAGCAGCTCCAGCGCGGGGCCTACCGGCTTCGGAAGCGACCACACCACCGGCAGCGCGATGACCAGCGGGATGAACAGGCAGGTGCCGGTCCCGCCGGTGAGCCGGAAGTACCACACCGAGAACGCGATCAGCAGCACGATCCCCACCGTGACCCGCGCGGTGCCGCTCTCCGTCCACCACTTCCACGCCAGGTCCAGCGCGGTCTGCTTCACCACGTGGTCCATCCAGCCCCTGGGGAAGGACACCCCCACCATGTGCTCGTGGGACACGCGCGTGTCCGGGAACACCCATGCGACGGCCTTGCGCCCCTCGAGCTGGATCTTGCGGTCGAATGGCTGGTCGAGCTGATAGACGACGTCGTCGAGGTTCACCGAGTCCGGCAGATAGACCACGATCATCAGGTCGGTGGTGCCGGTCAGGTAGTTGCCGTCGAACCAGGTCGGAGTGATGCGCAGGGAGGCCAGCTCCGAGTTGGTCGTGTCCTGGTAGACACGGTTGGGCATGGTGGCCTCGAACTCGAAGGTCCCGGTCTGATTGGGCTGGATCGGGGGGCTCAGCGGCACCTCCACCCCAACGTCAATGTACTCGGAGGGCCGGATGGTGCTTAGCGGCGCGCCATTGAGCCACGCGCTCATGTTGGCGATGTTGTAGTTGCGATCCGGGAGGCCGACATCCACGATGTCGATGGGATGACCGCCTCCGTTGCAGTGCAGCTTCATGGTGTAATGCAGCGTGACGGAGGCGTCGGCGTTGGGCGTCACCTCGAAGCGCATCTCAGGCACCGAGAAGGAGTAGTCTTGGGCCTGAGCAGCGCCGCCGGTCACCAGCGCGAGCGCGGCGCAGACCAGCATCCACCGGGTACGTGTCACCGCACCTCACCACCTTCGCGATCATCGCTCCAACCCGCCGGGTCCTTGGGGCAGTCGGCGCTGCAGATGGGCAGGTCCGGGCACTCGGGGCAGCGCGTGGGCTGCTTCAGGCGCTCTCGATAGCGCTTGAATGCCTCATCGCGCCAGATGTCGGTCCAGTCCTGCTGCAGCAGGTTGCCCGCCGCCTCTGCGCCGCGCGGCGGCAGCACCGTCCCGTCGGCGCGGACCCGGATGGTAACATCCGCGGCGGTGCGGGGGCCGGCCAGAATCTGCTCCGCCAGCCCCCTGGCACTGTCGAAGCGCACCGGCGGCGCCCACAGGTAGCGCACCCGCGTGCTCTCCGCAAGCTCGATGAATGTCGTTGCCACCTGCGGCAGGGCCCGGGCGGGCAGGGCGCCGGACGCGGCGGCGGCCTCGTCCTCGTCCGGGCAGGCGATAGCGAAGCCCACCACGTTCGTCACGCCCAGCCCCTGCAGCTCCCCCATCATCTTGTCCAGGTCCGCGATGTTTGAGGCGATGAGCGGCACCTCTGCCACCACCGCCACCTCCAGAGCCTGCGCCTGCTTCACGGCGGCCACAAAGGCCGCGTAATCGCCCTCCCCGCACGTGGCGTCATGCTCGGCGCGGTCGTGGCAGAGGTAGAGCAGGTCCAGGTGGTCCAGCCCCGCCATGCCGCAGGCCTCGATGATCTCGGGTCCGCTGGCCTCCCCAGCGCCGAGCCACCCGGCCACCGCCCGGAGCCCGCAGATCATGCCGATGTCCTCTGCCGCCTCCACCAGCAGCACGAGCTGCGCCACGTCCCCGGACGGATCGGTCTGGATGGCCACGTGCGGGATCCCGGCGTCCCACAGTCGGTGGATCATCTGCCTGAAGACATCCGGGTCGCACTGGTCCACGTCCGCCCGCAGCGGCGCCGCCAGCTGGCGCTCCCACTCCGAGAAGCGGGGGTCGGTGAGATTGCTCACCGGGTAGTTGTCGCCTGGCTTGGACAGGTCGGCGATCAGCTCCCGCACCATCGCCAGGTCCGCCTGCACCTGGCTCTGCGGGGCGCCGGGGAAGGCCTGCATGACGCCGGAGATGATCTCCTCCTCGGAGCGCTCCTCCAGGATTCCCCGCGCCATCCGGACGCCGACCGGTGAGAGGTATGCCGCCTCCGCGGCGTTCGCCAGCAGCAGCCCTCGCCCGTCGGGATCGATCCGCAGGTGAAAGCGCGTCGGCCATTCGCCCACCAGCCGCTCGTACGGCCTGATCTCTACACCGTCGGGCCTGTCAGACACCGGCTGATCACCTCGCCTCGTCTCGCTGCAAGCTCCAGCGGGCAGCCCCCGCCGCACAGGCGAAGATGCTCGCAGTGATGGCACTCGGGCGGCAGGTCGGACCGCTCGGGATGTTCCCGCCGGAGTCGGATGTTGGTAAACAGGTCGCTCTCCCAGATGCTCTCCCAGTCGTCGCGGACGATGTTGCCGGCCGGCTGGTAGTAGGACTGGCAGGGAAGCACCTCGCCGCTGGGCTCCACGCACACGGAGTACTCAGCCGCGTTGCAGAACCGCAGCCCCAGACCCATCTCCGCGGGCGAGAGCTCGCAGTGTCGCGTGACGGTGTACCAGATGAACCGCATCCCGCGCGCCGCTGCCCGGTCGCGCACTCGTTCGACGACCTGGCGAAGCTGCTCGATGCTCAGCGCGTCGGGGTGGTCTGCCCCCCGGCCGGAGTGGATGATGCCGTTCATGGCGAAGGTGCGCAGGCCCAGGCCGGCGAGGAAGTCTACGATCTCCCCCGCCTCAGGGGCGTTGCCCGCCAGCAGCGTGGTGTTGGTGATGCAATGCAGGCCGGCGGCCAGCGCCGCCCGGATGCCGGCGACCGTCTCCTCCCAGGCCTCGGCGCGCACGATGCGGTTGTGGACCTCGCGGCGGTGCGACTGTAGCGTCACCTGCACGTGATCCAGGCCGGCGGCCACCAGCTTCGCGACCAGGCCGCGGTGGGCCAGCCGCCGCCCGTTCGTGTTCAGCCCGCAGATCATCCCCAGCTCTTCGGCGTGGCGCACCACCGCAGGCAGGTCCGGGCGCAGCGTCGGCTCGCCGCCCGTGAAGATGACGTAGGGCACGCCCACCTCCCACAGCCGATCCAGCACGCGCCGCCAGTCGTCCGTGTCCAGCGCGGGCATCCGGCGCCGCTCGGGCTCGTTGTAGCAGTGTGCGCAGTTGTTGTTGCACGCGTAGTGCAGGGCCAGGTCGGCCTTATAGGGCGCCTGGGCCCGCACCGACAGCGGCGGCGGCTGCGGAATGCCCAGATCGCACACCGCACAGCCCTCCGACGGTGTGGCGAGGCGGGAGACCGCCTCGCCCATCTGCGCGTGCAGGTCGGCGAGAGTCTGCTCCGGGGCGTCGGGGTAGAGCGTCTGCAGGTGGGTCAGAGCACGCTCGCGAGGGGTGTCCTCC
>JBNGDZ010000458.1:0-4280 GCA_049975765.1 Armatimonadota bacterium | reverse complement strand
GGGCTATCGCCCCCACGATGCCGGCCTTGACCGGGCGCGAGATCGGCCCCAGGCCGCCCACGATCGGTCCCATCTGCAGCGCCACCAGCGCAGCGCCCACCAGGGCGGCATGTGGTGCCGCGGCCAGACAGGCAACCCTGTCGCGGCCCGTGGACCATGCCGCCAGCAGCATCCACGCCAGCTCGCCCACCACCAGACCCACCAGCAGCCCCTGCATCGCGCCCTGTCCCCACACCGCCAGCATGGCCGCCGGCAGCAGCGCCACGCCCAGCATGGGCAGCGGCGCCCGCGCCATCATCCGGCGCAGCGCATCGATCGGGTCAGCGGCCTGCGCCGCGGCGCGCCGCGATCCGGCGCCGTGCGCCAGCAGCCCGAAGACCGCCAGCGCGCCCACGATCAAGCCGAAGTAGGTGTAATGCTCCTCGAGGTCCAGAGCCTGGTGGCCGCCGGTGCTCTCCAGCACCATCCGGTAGGCGGCAAGCACGACCACGATGGTGAAGGTGCCGGCCAGCAGCGGGGCCGTCAGCCCGCGCCGATTCCGGGCCGCTGCACAGCCGATCACTGCAAGCGGCGCGACGCCGCCCGCAAGCGCCAGCGTCTCCCCGTAGCCGTGCAGCACCTTGAAGGCCACCACGATCATCGCCAGCGCCACCAGGCCCAGCGCGAAAGCCTCCAGCGCCGGACGGCCCTCGTCGGCCCCGCTCTCAGCCGCCAGCCACGCCGCCACTGCCATTCCCGCCGCACCGGTGAGCACCACCAGCAGCGGACTCCACTGGCCAAACAGCTTCCAGGAGAGCACCAGCACCACCAGCACCGGCAGCAGCGTCGCCACCAGCGCGATGAGGGCCTCCCGCGGGCCGACGTCGCGCTGCCCGTCCGCAGCAGCCAGCGTCGAGGGGATCATCGCCCCAAGTCCGGCGCCGGCGATCAGCAGCACGGGCAGCGGCCAGTAGGCCTCCGCGGCGTCGCTGCCCCCGAAGTGCTCCAGGCCCAGCCGCGCTCCGAGCGTCCCCGCCACAGCCACCAGCGCGAAGATCTCCAGGCCGAGAACCGCCGGCGAGTCGGCGTGATCGGGGTACCGGTGCGCCGCCATCGGGCTAAGGCACAGACGCCACAGCAGCGCCGCCAGCACGGCCGAGAGGGCGAATCCCGTGAGGGGCGCGGCGGGGGACTCAGCGAAGAGGATCAGCACCAGGGCCGGCCCGGCGGCCGCGGCGCTGATCAGGCCGATAGCGCGGGCAAGCCATCCGCCGCTGGCCCATGACCGGCCGGCCTCGATAGCCGCGTAGACCCCGGCCACGGCGCCGAGCAGCAGTCCCGAGCCCAGGCCCATACCGGGCGCGAAGGGGGCGCGGGAGGGGACCGTGGCGACCACGCCGGCGATCGCCAGCGCGGCATACCATAGCACCAGCGACAGGGGAGGACCGGGTCCCTCGTCGTAGTGCGCGCGTCTCGCCACAAACACCTGAACGTTCGAGTACACCAGGCCGAGCGCCGCCACGACCAGGGACACGACCGCGAGTATCATAGCCACGCGGATCCCTCCCCCGTCACGCGCCTGTCATGCTGTCCATTACTTCTGACAGCACCCGCGCCCCATCGGTTCCCCGCAGCGCTTCCGGCAACTGCTCAGGGAGGCTCTGGGGGCAGTCGCGAGGAACCCAACTGAGCGCGGCCAGCGGGGGCGTTGCATAGAGACTTCTCCTCGCGCCCGTTCGTGCAGCGGCCCGACAGCCTGCTGCCGCTGGAGGCAGCAGCGAAAGAGAACGGAACACGGCGGTCGGGCTGGAAGCCCGACCTACGCGGGGAAGGCCGACCTACGCGGGGAAGGCCGACCTACGCGGGGAAACCCAACTTACGCGGGGAGACCCAACTTACGCGGGGAGACCAGACCTACGCCCAGAAACCCGACCTACGCGGAGGGCGGGCAGGCGTTCCCCCTCCGGAACGAAGGGAGACGCGACCGGGCAGCGGTCGCGGGGGACTTCGCGCGGGGAGGCCGCGGTCGCCAGCGTTGTCGTCGTCGGGCCGCGAGCACCACCCACGCGGTGGGCGGCTGTCACAGGCGTTCGTCGTTAGCTTGCAGCTCGTCGCTCGCAATGCTTGAAAGTGGCTGATCTATCTGGTGCAGCAGGGCGACGAGTTCCTGATACCGCTTTCAACCTTCGCCGAGGACAACGAGGGAGTGCAGGCATGAGCCACATAGGCTCGGGCACCAGGATCGCGGTCGCATGGTCGCTTGCCATGGTGCTGAGCGTGGGGCAGGCCGGCTGCCAGCAGCCGGTTGACCGAGCGTCCATCGACGCCGGCGCCACCATCACCGGGCCCCGCAACGCATCCGGCAGCGCCGACCGGCCAAGCTGCGCCATCGACGGCGAGATCGCGGACGTCGGCCCATCCCACGGCTACTCGTGGGCCTGGCTCGACACGCCTACCGTGGTCACCTTCGCCGAGCCGGCGATCATCGACACCGTGGAGATCGTCCTGTCCGAGACCTACGGCCAGGCCTACAGCTACCGGCTCAGCGTCTCGGCCGACGGCGAGGACTGGCAGGTCGTCGCCGATCTGTCCGACACCCCGGCGCGTGGGCTACAGATGCACCAGTTCGAACCCGTGGAGGCGAGGCATGTGCGGCTGGAGTTCACCGACACCACACTGCACGTGCGCAGCTACCACATCGTCGAGATCGCAGCCTGGCACCTGGGAGAGGAGGTGGCCGTGGGGCCTCTCGGCCGGCGCTTCGCCGAGGTCCGGCACCGGCGCACCGTGGAGGCCGTAAGCCTGCTGGGCGTGCAGCCGGCACAGGAGGCACTGAGCCGCGACGAGCTTCAGCAGCGCGTCCGCGCTCTCGACGACGGCGAGAAGTTCCCGTATCGGCTTGCGGATGGCACGAGAGCACTCATCGCCCGCGACGGGCACAATACCGTCATCGTCATCGACGATGACACAGACATGGCTGATGACGCCACCGGCGCCGACTGGGACAGCGACTGCCTGGCGGTGGACACCGATGGTGACGGTCTGCTGGAGCGGACCATCGACTACGATGACCTCGAGGGCGATGGCGTCGCCGACCGCATGGTGCAGACTTACACCGAGCGGCACACCTGGGGCCGCGGGCCCTTCATGGTCCTCATACGCGACCTCGACCAGGGGCCGGTGAGCCTGTGGGCGTTGCACGACTACGGCTACATCCAGGGCCTGTGCCAGTGGGAGTGCGACTTCGCGGGCGACGGCTACTTCGTCATGTTCCGCCGCTCCCGCGGGGGGGATCGCTGGATCGCGGCGCTGGAGGCCCCGTTCTGCTTCTACGACCCCGACGGCGACGGCCTCCCGGAGGAGACCGTCCGCATCACCGCGACCGACACCCGCCTGCACTCGCTGCGCTACGGCGTCAACGCCGACAACGATACCACGGAGGGTCAGCTCTACGACTACGACCTGTCCGTCACGTGCCTGGGCTCGCCGGAGCTGCCGGCCGAGGCCGCCGAGACCTTCACCCACCGCAGCGGCGACAGCGCCGGGCCCTTCCTCGCCTGGGAGACCGGCCGGGAGACCGCCCGCGGGCTCGACTGGGAGCGCGCCCTGCTTGTGTGGGACGAGAACGACCACAATGTCGCCGCCCGCAAGTCCGACCGGGAGCGGTGGGAGGGCATCATCAACGCCCGCTACCGCGACTTCCCGCAGGTCGGCGGCCCGCCCACCATGCGCCAGAACAAGCGCTTCGAGCTCGACCGCGACTTCTCCGGCCGGATGCGCCTTTACTTCTGGCCGGCCGACGGGCGGCTGCATCTGCACGGGGCCGAGGTCGGCACGCTCCAGGCCGACTACGACTACGATGGGCAGCCGGAGCTGGTCATCGAGTACGCCGACACTGACGAGGACGGCTACTTCGACCAGCGCACGTTCTCCTACCCGGGCACCGATCTGCCCGACCGGCGCATGGAGGGCCCGACCAGCTACGGGCTGCCCGGCGATGACTCCACGACCTACCCGTGTGCGTGGGAGGCCATCGGCGGCTTCTGGCCGGAGGAGCTGGGGCGCTGGATTGATGACTGCGCCGATCTGCTGGAGGCGCTGGAGGAGGCGGCGGAGGCCCTCGGCGTCGAGGCGTTCACCGGCCCCACGGACTTCTACCAGGGCGCCACGGAGCGCGACTTCGAGTACATCGAGCGCCTCCGCGCCAGCCGCGAGTCCCGCCGCTACTACCAGGACCTGGCGGTGGAGCTGGGCCTGGCGCACCTGGCCGCCGACGCCGCTGAGGAGGAGGTGCCCGTCGC
>JBNGDZ010000457.1:0-4283 GCA_049975765.1 Armatimonadota bacterium | reverse complement strand
GCCGCTGGTCGATCGCGAGATGATCGGTGAGGCGCTGGCGCGGCGGCGCAACCGCCAGGCCGTGGAAGGGGGCCGCGCGGCGGTGGTGGTGGGCGACGCGGAGCAGCTTCCCTGGCCCGACAACACCTTCACTTGCTGCGCCTGCGTCGCCACCTTCCTGTTCTTCGAGCGCCCCCACGCCGTCCTCCGCGAGATCCGGCGCGTCCTTGGGCCCGGCGGTCGCGTCGTCATCATCACACCCGCACGACAGCCCCCCGGCTTCGTCCGCAGCCTGCTCGCGCCCTCCGAGGGCGGCGTCGGGCTCTACTCACAGGAGGAGTTCGAGGAGATGCTCCGCGAGACGGGCTTCACGGACATCGACGTGGAGCTGCAGTCCCGGCGCCTGGTCTGCCAGGCAATGACTTCTCCTGACAAGCTCTAGCGGGGCGCCAGGCCCCCTTCCACGGACGGAACGCCGCGGACGTGTCCTCTCTTCCCCGGCGCACCCGGTGAGGGATCCCCTCGTCCCTGACGCCCACGTGCTCTTAAGAGGGCGATGAGAGTGTTACGTGACGACCCGGTTCGCGTCGCACAGTCCACACATTTGATGTAAGCTGACGGATGATTTAACCTAAGATATGTAGGAAGCTGACGATTGATCGTCGAATCACACCACGCGGACTATTACGCACCATTGCAACCATTGTGGAGGCGTTTCCAGCATGAAACGCGGATTCACTCTCATCGAACTCTTGGTGGTGATCGCCATCATCGCCATCCTGGCGGCGATCCTGTTCCCGGTCTTCGCGCGCGCCAGAGAGAAGGCCCGTCAGGCCTCGTGCACGAGCAACGTCAAACAGATCACCCTGGGCATCCTGATGTACGCGGAGGACTACGATGAGAGGATGCCGCTGCAACGCTACTCCGCCGACGGCATCTACTGGTACAACAACGATCACGCCTATCTGCAAACGAAGTACGGCAACTACCAGCCGCTGGTCTTCCCCTACGTCAAGAACGAGCAGGTGTTCATGTGCCCGTCATCCACTCGAAGCGACCCGGCCGGGCAGTTCGCCTACGACTATGCCATGAACTGCGCGGTCGATGACGGGCGGAAGCTGGCGGACATCGACGCTCCCGCCGAGCGCATATCTGTCGGGGATTCCACCTACGAGTGGATCGACCGCGCAGCGCGGATCTACGCCCGCCACAACGGCGGAGCCGTCCTGGGCTTCTGCGATGGCCACGTCAAGTGGCTGAAGGCCGAGGAGATCGCCGGGAACCCGGAGCTGTACTGGCGCGGACACAGCTCCTCAAGCTGGCTGGTCAGCGGGCCTCCGCCGCAGAAGTAGCACAGGCTGCCGGGGGGAATCACGACGGGGAGCCGCCGTCGCGGCGGCTCCCTGCGTACTCTCGTGAGCACGTCCGGGTCATAGCTCGAACTGCGGCAGGAGGTCGGCGGAGGCCGCGAGCAGCTCGTCCACCATCTCCTCGGTCTGCTCGGGCGGGATGGACATCTCGTCGATCAGGCAGGCCTGCACCACCAGGTTCCGGTCGCCGGTGACGCCGGCCTCAGCCACCAGCTCGTGCCAAACGATGCGCTTCTCCAGGATGCCCTTGAGCACCGGCGGGCAGTCCCCCATCTGCAGGCCGCGAACGCCCCCCGAGTCCGTCACCGCCTCCACCTCCAGCAGCGCGTGGCCGGGAAGGTTCGGCACGCAGCCGCCGTTGGGGATGTTGACGATGCAGACGGTCCGGCGGCCGGTGGCGATGGAGGCAATGATCTCCCCCACGCCCTCGCCCATCAGCGTGTCCGAGGGCCGCTCGGGCAGCTCCACGCCCGAGACGAGCCTACGGTATTGGCGCATGAAGGAGGCCCGGACCTCCTCCGGCGTGGCGCCCGTCTCCTGAGGGGCCGCACTGTGGCGCTCCACGGCCTCCTCGGCCATCCCCCACGGCAGCTCCGCGGGGCTGTCGTACTGCGCCAGCCAGGGGTAGAACTCGATGATGTGGTCGTCGGCGGGGTAGACGATGGTGGAGCCGTAGATCTCCGACAGACGCGCGCTGAGCCGCCGGCCCTCGGGCGGCTCGCGCTCGGCCATACGCCGACGCAGCTCGGGGTAGACGTCCCTCCCGCGGTGGAGGACACGCGTGAACCAGTAGTAGTGGTTGGTGCCCACCCAGGTGCAGTCCAGCTCCCGGGGCGGCAGCTCCAGGATCTCGGCCGCGTACCTGATGCCGCCCTGCACGCCGTGGCAGATGCCGATGGTGGCGATAGTGGTGTACTTCACCATCGCGCGGCACAGCACCGCCATGGGGTTGGAGTGGTTGAGGAGGATGGCGTTCGGGCAGCGCTTCTCCATCTCCCGGCAGATCTCCAGATAGGCCGGGATCGCCCTCAGCCCCATCATCATCCCCGCTGGGCCGCAGGTATCTCCGACCACCTGCTGGACGCCATACTTCGAGGGGATGCGCAGGTCGGCCGCGTGGTACGAGGAGCCGTAGACGCGTGCGGTGATCTCGGCGCCGCTGCCCCCGATCGATGAGACCGCAAAGTCGGCGCCGTCCACGGCGTCCGCAAGGTCATCCGTGGCCCGCACCGTGCAGCCCGTGCCGGCTCTCTCGGCGAGGGAGGCGTGCATATCCGCCATCACCTGGACCTTCTCCAGGTCGATGTCGTACAACACAATCTCCGAGCCGGCCAGGTCCTCGTTGACCAGCAGGTCGGGCACCGCGCGACGAAAGTAGAGACTCCCCCCGCCCAGACACACGATCTTCTTCGTCTCAGCCATGGTCAGCCCTCAGTCCCCGGAATGGCAGATCGCGCCGTAGATCTCCGGTCGCCTGGTCTGCAGGTTGAAGCAGCGCGAGCGCCGGCGGGAGCGGTAGGCCTCCGCCTCGAGGTCGCAGACGACCATCTCGGCCTCGATGAGCTCGGCCTGAGACTGCGCGATGACCGTGCCGGCGGGATCGACGAACAGCACCCCGCCGCAGTGGTTCGTCCCCTCACCTGCCGGGCCGGCCTGGTTGCAGTAGATGACGAACATGCCGTTGTCATAGGCCCTGGAGCGGAAGGTCATGGTGGCGTTCTCCTTGACGGAGGCCACCTTCTGGCGCTGCTTCTCTACATCGTCGATCCACTGGCCGCAGCGGGCGGCGTGGGGTGCGAGGTAGACCTCGGCGCCCTTGATGGCGGCGATCCGCGCCGTCTCCGGGAAGGCCGTGTCGTAGCAGATCCCCACCCCCACTCGACACACGCCGATGTCGATGACGTTGATGCTCGCGCCCATACGGAAGTGGAAGTACTCGTCTGAGGACATGTGCAGCTTGCGCTGCTTGCCCAGAAGGCCCTCCGGACCGACGATCATCTGCGTGTTGTAGACGACGCCGGCCTCGCGCTCGGCGATGCCGACGGAGATGACGCAGCCCAGCTCCGCCGCCAGACGCTCGATACGCTCGCAGCTCGGGCCGCCCGGTACGGGCTCGGAGACATCCCAGATGTCCCCCGCGCACCAGTGGCCCGAGATGGTCAGCTCCGGGAAGCAGATCAGGTGCGCGCCTTGCTCGGCGGCCTCTGTGGCCCACTGCTCGATCTGCTCCAGGTTCTCCTCGACCTGGCCCAGTGGCGCGTTCATCTGGATGGCAGCAGCCCGGAAGTCCTCCATCTTCTCCCTCCCGCAAGGTGGCCGGCGTATGGGCGGCGAAGTGGCGCACAGTTCGCACCCCGGCCGCAGATTCCTGCCCGAGAGGTGAAGGAATATGCGTCGCGTGGCCCTCATGGCAGCGTCTCTGGTGCTGGCGACCGCCGCATGGGGCCAGCACCCATTGCGGCACGTGCTCTTCGACTTCGAGGATGGCGTGGACGAGTGGTGGGTCAATGTGTGGGGCGGCGGGGGCGAGGTGGAGCTCAGCGTCGCCGACCGGCCGAAGTTCGGCTCCGGGGCGCTGCACTCCGAGGTCATGGGCGTGGAGCAGGGCGGGAACAGCATCTCCCCGTGGCTGCCGGAGGACGCCGGGTGGCGGCAGTATCAGTGGCGGCAGATCAGCCTGTGGTTCCGCGGCGACGGCTCACCCACGCACGCCAGCCTCAGGGTCGAGACCGGCGTTGGCGAGGAGATCGACCAGGGCTACTCGCTGAATCTGCCGATGGACAGCACCGACTGGCGCCGCATCAGCGCCCCGCTGGGCGCGTTCTGGAACCGCGAGGGCGTGCCCATGGACGCCCGCCGGATCGTGCGCATGTACATCGGCAGCAGCGGCACGCACCACTTCGAGGTGGACCAGATCGCGCTGGAGGCCGAGCA
>JBNGDZ010000456.1:0-4289 GCA_049975765.1 Armatimonadota bacterium | reverse complement strand
GCGCTCCATGTCGTACGCCCTGAATGCCTCCGCGAGCGCGTCCACGTCCAGTTGCCCGCTCGCCATCGACGCCGTCATCGCCATCACCGCCACGAGCCACAGTCCGCGCATGTGCCGCCGTCTCCTTTCCGTTCGGCCGGCCATTTGCCCATGTACGCGTGGAGGACCTGCGACAACCTCCATCGGACTGGCGGTCAGCGCAACGCTCGCCAGGCCGCCAGCTACCCCTCCCCGTAGAGGTCGGCCGACAGCTCCTGCCACTGCTCGTCGGTGCCGACGAAGTAGATCGTGCCGTCGCCGGGCAGCAGCGTGGTCAGCTTGATGGCCTGGTAGTCGTAGGCCGTCCGGCTGCGCAGGTCGAAGAGCTTCTCGCCCTCGTCGAGCATCCCCGGGAAGTAGCCCAGCTCGATCCCCACCCGCTGCACCTGCGTGCAGTCGTTGTTGACCGCGATCAGGAAGCGCTGGCCGGTCTCCTGGTGCACGAAGGTGCGCGCCCTGACCGGGGTGTTCTCCCAGTAGACGACCCGCTGGTGTGGGGGCGCGGGCTCGATCTCCAGCAGGATCGGCGCCAGGGCCTGAAGCTGCCGGCCCACCTCCGCGGCCATGGCGTACTGCGGCGTCTCGCGCAGGTGCCGGTCGCGGAGGCCCTCGATGAACTCCCCGCGCTGGGGCGGGTTCTCGGGGCCGGCGTACATGAAGTAGAAGAAGCCCTTGGCGCCCTCCTGAAGGGCCGTCCACACCTGCCAGCGGATCTCGGCCGGGGTGGGATAGCGGTAGAGGTGCCGCTCCGATCCCGGACCGTGGCCGATCAGCGCCATGCCCTGACCCATCAGCCAGAACACCGCGTCCGCGTGGTCGGCGGCCTCCCGGAAGGCCTGGCACTCCCGGCGCAGCAGGCTCTCGAAGCCGATGGGTGTCACCGGGCCATTGAGGCCGTCGGTGAAGAACACGTAGACGTCCCGGCAGAAGGCCTTCGGCTGCACGATGCGCGCGTTCATCCAGGCCGCCGGAGCCCGGTTGTCCATGGTGATGACCGGATGCCGCGGGTCCCACTGTGCCATCTTGCGGGTCAGGTCGCGGATGGCCTCGTAGAACCACTCCAGCGGCCGGTTCTCCTCCGTCAGGCTCCACGCCAGCAGCGCCTCGGAGTCGCGGTACTTCTCGGCGAGATCCCGGTAGAACGGCTCGACGCGCCTGGCGAAGTCCTCCTTGTCCTTGAACCACTGGGCTCGTACGAAGCCGGGAGGCCCGCCGGCCTGCGGGATGATGCGTACGCCGTGGCGCTCACCGGACTCCAGCCACAGGGGCAGGTTCTCCCAGCGCAGGTTGTTGGGCCAGGCACAGTTCATGCTGTGCTCCGCCAGGTCCTCGCAGACCCGGTCGATGGCCTCCCGCAGCCCCTCCCGTCCGCCGACATCCGCCCGCCACTCGGGGTTGTTCCCCGCCACGTAGACTCCGTAGGGCAGGACTTGGGCCAGCGGATTCTCGGTCTCCTGGGCGCCTGCGCTGCATGCGGCCATCATGGTCATCGCCACGAGCGCGGTTACAGACGGTCGCATCTCTCTCACTCCACACGCATCTGAATCTGATCGACGCGGACTCCTCGCCGGAACTCCTCATCCCCCCGGTGAGTTCGCGACGAAAGCTCCAGGGACGGACGAATGCGACCTACAGCAGCTCCGACAGGTCGGCGATGAAGACGTCTCGCCCCCCGCCGGGACAGGCGTTGAACGTCACCAGACTGTGATCGGGCCCCCACGCGGGGTGCGGATCGACGCGCAGCACCCTCTGATCACCCTCGAAGTCGGGACGGGTGCGGATGCGTGCGACCTGCACCTCCTCGCCGGCCTCGATGTCCAGCAGCCGCAGGGGCGTGGTGCCATCCTCCCAGGCCAGCGACCCGTGGGCGTACTCGTCGGTGATGACGTGCCGCTCGTCCGGGTGCATGGCCGGATGTCCGGAGCCGACGATCGCGTCGTTGAGCGTCCGCAGGTCGCTGCCGTCGTACCGCGCGGCCACCAGCCGCATCGTCTCCCCGTCGAGCTTGAGGTTCATCATCACCCGCTGACCGTCGGGACACCAGTT
The DNA here is from genome assembly GCA_049975765.1 of Armatimonadota bacterium. Lineage (GTDB taxonomy): Bacteria > Armatimonadota > Zipacnadia > Zipacnadales > UBA5352 > JAYENL01. Next base: position 2,204 of record JBNGDZ010000456.1, on the reverse strand, counting down.
GGGATGGTGGCCGCCCTTGCCCCACTCCCGGGCCGGGATGGCGCAGTTGATCTCACCGCCGTCGGCCCTCATGGTGATGACGTTGTTGCGGCGCGCCGCCCAGCTCTCGTCACCGTGCGGCGACCAGCGCACCACGAACATCAGCCGGTCGCCCCGGGGGCTCCACTTCACGTGGAAGCCGTAGAAGTCGCCGTCGGCGTAACTCTCCGCGTCGAGCGCCGCGTCCACGATCTGTGCGAAGGACACCAGCAGTCGCGCCTGGCCGGTGGTGGTGTCCGTAACGTAGAGGCCGTCGTCGTCGGGGGCGCCGTCGTTGACGGGAATGGCCTCATCCGGCGCCACCACGCCGTAGCCGTGTTGCGTCCGCCGGGTGCGGAGCAGGCAGGGGCTGGCGGCCACGGTGCCGTCGGGTGAGGCCATGTAGAGCGGGCCCTGCAGGTCGTAGCGCTCACCGGTGAAGGGGTCCATCTTCACCCCGAACGGATCCCAGTGCTCCACGTCCATGTCGATGAAGAAAAGGTCTCGGTCGGAGGCGCCCCACTGCACCTGGGCTCCAAGCTGTGTGTCCCATCCATGCGTCCGGGCCACGACCTGCCACTCGCCGCTCTCCAGGTCCACCAGAACCACCTCGGCGGCCTCGCCCGGCCGCGGCATGCGGTCCTCAGCAGGCAGTCGCGTCAGCCCCACATAGCGACCTGAGGGGCTGATCGGTGAGGTGTCGAAGAAGCGGTGGAAGCACCGGTCCACGGTCGGCGTGACGCACCAGATCGGCGCGGCCGGCTCGTGCTCCTCATAGCGCGGGAAGCTGGCGTCGAGGTCGATGGCCATCGCGGTCCCTCCTCACACATGGCTGCACCCGCGATCTTTCGCTCCCGCCCTGCGTCGCTCCTTCACGCACTCAGGCGGAGGTCCACCGCGCTGCAGTGACCGGACCGCGAACGACGCAGCCACAGAGGTGTGTGCCGCCGAATGGAGATTAGCCCTTCGCCTCGCCCCCACCCGCCCCCTCGCCCGCGTCCCGGCCGCCGGCGATCTGCGTGACGTAGTCCCGGATCGGCCCGCGCTCGATGAACAGGAACTCGGCGATGAGCAGGCCCACGAAGATCGCGGCGATGGACCACAGGATGCCCTGCTGGGTCACGTAGAGGTGGTGGATCAGCACCGGCAGCGCGATCACGGTCCCGGCGAGGCCCAGCGCCGGCGGCACAGGATGGGCGCCGGCATCCCGCCACAGGCGCAGGCAGGCGTAGTTGGCCGCCGCGTCGGCGATCAGAAAGGCCACCGAGCCGAACTCCGTGATCTGCTCCAGACTCCCCAGAGCCGCGAAGGCCGCCGTCAGGCAGCCCATGATGATCAGCGAGTAGCGGGGGATGCCGCGATGGTCGCGGAACGAGAAGATGCGCGGCATCTCCTCCTCGGTGGCGATGCGGTGTGCCAGTCGCGAGGCCCCGAAGAGGGTGGCGTTGATCCCCGATGACGTGCTCTTCATCGCCGAGAGGATCACCAGCGCGAAGCCCACGGCGCTGAGCACCGGGATGTTCGAGACGGCCTTCGCCAGCGCCGTCTCCTTGTGCTCCAGCAGCTCCTGGGGCGTAAGCTGCAGCGTGGCCATCAGCGAGACCGAGATGTAGATGAGCATGGCGATGCCGACCGCGATATAGGTTCCCCGCGGCAGATTCCGCTGGACGTCCTCGATATCGTTGTAGTCGTACATCAGAAGCTGGAAGCCCTCATAGGAGACGAAGATGATGGCGAAGGCCGCGATGGGCGCCATGTATCCCCTGTCGAAGAAGTCGATGGACGCCCAGTCGCCTCTGAAGTAGGCGATGCCCAGCGCCGCCAGAGAGATAAGGATGAATACCTTGACGTAGACGGCGATGTCCTCGTAGAGACCGGAGGCATGCACGCCCCGAAGGTTGATGCCGATAAACAGCGCCACGATCGCCACGGAGATGACCGGTCGCAGAAAGCCCGGAAGCTGCGCGCCAAAGATGTGGTCGGCGGCGGTGAGGGTGTAGGCGCCGAAGGCGAAGGCGTACATGGCCATCACGCCAATGTATCCCGCCACGAGCACCCAGCCCAGGAACCCCGCCACGTGAGGGTTGGTCACTACGTGCTCCACGAAGGAGAAGGCGCCGCCGTTCTCGCCGAAGTGAAGCGTGAGCTTGACGTAGGAGTAGGCGGTGAGCAGTGTGATGGCGCCG
>JBNGDZ010000455.1:0-4289 GCA_049975765.1 Armatimonadota bacterium | reverse complement strand
GGCGCGCATGCTGGCGGTCGTGCCGCAGATGTCCTCGCCACCGTTTGAGTTCACGGTCCGCGAGGTCGTGGCCATGGGCCGCACGCCGCACCTGGGCCGGCTGCAGCCCGAGGGCCCGGCCGACCGGGAGGCGGTGGAGCGGGCGCTGGAGCTGACGCGGACGAGCGAACTCAGCTCCCGGCCCGTCACGGAGCTGTCGGGCGGGGAATACCAGCGGGTAGTCATCGCCAGGGCGCTGGCCCAGGAGGCGCCGGTGATGCTGCTCGACGAGCCCGTGTCGCATCTGGACATTGGCCACCAGGTCGAGATCTTCGACCTGCTGGTGCGCCTCAATCGCGAGGAGGGGCGCAGCATCCTGTGCATCTCCCACGACCTGAACCTCGCCTCGCGCTACTGCGATCGGCTGGTCGCCATCGCCGACGGCCGTGTGGCCGCGGATGGGCCTCCCGAGGAGGTCATCACCGAGGAGCGCATCGCGCAGCTCTACGATTGCCGCGTGCGGGTGGATGACGGCCCTGAGGGGCGGCCGCGGGTCACGCCCCTGAGCGCGCATGGGGGAGAGCGGCCATGACTCGCCGGGCGGCACTCGTGGTCGGACTGGGCGCTGCCGCGGTGCTCGCCAGCGCGCTCTCGCTGTCGCTGGGTGCCGCCGATCTGGCTCCGGCCGATGCGGCACTGGCGCTGCTGGGGCGCATCCCCGGCCTCAGAGGCCTGGACCCCGACCTCTCCCGCGCCCAGGAGACCATCATCTTCGATCTCCGGCTGCCCCGGCTGCTGCTGGCGCTGCTGGTGGGCTGCGCGCTCTCGGTCGCCGGCGTGGTGATGCAGGCGTTCTTCCAGAATCCGATGGCCGCTCCCTCGATCATCGGCATCAGCGCCGGCGCCTCGCTCGGAGCGACCATCGCCGTGGTCACCGGGCTGTCGCTGGGTGTCGCGGGGCTGGGGCCGATCCCCCTGGCGGCCTTCGTGAGCGCCCTCGCGGTGACCGCCGTGGTCTACGCGCTCTCGCGCCGCGGCGGGCAGACCCCCGTCGGCGTGCTGCTGCTGACCGGGATCGCCATGGGGTCGCTGATGTCCGCGCTGGCCGCGCTGATCCTGGTGACCGGCCAGGACCCCACGCGCCGCGACCTCGACCTGGTCGTCTACTGGATGCTCGGAAGCGTCTCCGGCAGGGGCTGGGCCCATGTCACGCTCGTGCTGCCCTACGTGCTGGCCGGTGGAGCGGTGACCTGGGTTTTCAGCCGCGACCTGAACGTGCTCAGCCTGGGGGACGACGCCGCGCACTACCTGGGCCTGCACGTCGAGCAGGTGCGCCTGATCCTGCTGGCGCTCTCGTCGCTGCTGACCGCCGCGGCGGTGGCCGTCAGCGGCATCATCGGCTTCGTGGGCCTGATCGTCCCGCACCTGATGCGTATCATCACCGGCCCGGACCATCGCGTGCTGCTCCCCGCGGCCGGCGTGGCGGGCGGGGCGCTGCTGGCCCTTGCGGACGTGCTGGCGCGGACGGTTGCCGCGCCCACCGAGATCCCGCTGGGGATCATCACCTCGGTGCTCGGGGCGCCGTTCTTCCTTTACCTGCTGCACCGCCGCCGGGAGTACGGCATGTAGTCGGGCCGATAGTGAAGGAATCCGCGTCGAAGCCGCAAAGGACCGGAATCGGTGAGCCCACCGGAGCGTCAATCCTGTAGAAAGTACCCCTGTGCATGAACGATGCGGCGCTGATCCAGGCGGTCGAGGCGGCCAGGGATGGCGATCAGAGGGCGTATGAGGTGCTCTTCCGCGCGCACAAGGACAGCATCTACTCGCTGGCCATGCACTTCGCGCGCGACCCCGATCTGGCGGCCGACATCACCCAGGATGCCTTTGTGCGAGCCTGGGAGCGGCTGCCGGAGCTGCGCGATCCGACCGCCTTCGGCGGGTGGCTGCGGACCATGACGGTGAACCTGATCCGGGATCACTTCCGGGCCGCGAGTGATGAGCAGTCTCTGGATGACGCCGACCCTCTGCCCGGCAGCGAGGATGGCCCGTCGCGGACGGTGGAGCGCTCCGAGGAGGGCCGGGCGGTGCGCGAGGCGATTCTGCAGCTCCCTGAGCACCAGCGGACCGTGGTCACCATGCACCATCTTGAGGGCATCCCGGTGAGCGAGATCGCGCGCATGCTGGACCTGCCGAAGGGAACGGTCGTATCTCGACTGGCGCGGGGACGGGAGAGCTTGCGCCGCAGGCTCGCACCGTACATCGATGGCGTGTAGGAGAGATGGCCCGTGCGCTGCACGGAGGTCCGAGAAAAGCTGGCGGAGTATCAACTGGGGGCGCTTAGCGAGGCCGAGCGTTCGGCGATGGAGGGGCATCTGGAGAGCTGCGCCGAGTGCCGGGCGGAGATGGAGGCGCTGGAGCGCCTCGACGCCCTTCTGCAGCCTGCCGAGCGCGTGGAGGCGCCCGAGGACCTGTGGGAGGGCGTCCGGGCGCGCCTGGCTCCGCGGCGGCGCGGTGTGTGGCGCGCGCTGTCGGAGTGGTGGCGCGTGTCCCCACGCCCGGCGCTGGCCGCCGCGGCTGCGCTGGTGCTGGTGATCGGCGGCCTCTGGCTGGCCCTTCGCTCACCGGCTTCTGCGCCCGCAGCTTCGACGCTCGCCTCCGAGTACCAGGAGCAGCAGATCGTGGCCCAGTGGTCGCAGCCGCTGGCGGACGACGCCGCGCTGGGAATGATGTTCGCCAGCCTCAACGAGGTCGATGTGCAGTGAAGGCGCGAACGTGGAAGATCGCCGTCGGCGCCGTCATTGCCGCGGTCGTGGCGCTGGGGATCGCGATCGTCCTGCGTCTCCACTCGCCGGCCGGTGACGCCATGGCGCTGGCGAGATCCGCCGCTGAGGCCCTCGATACCGTGGCTGTGCGCGGCGTGGTGCTCACGGAGGTTCGGACGCCGGGGGGCGTGATAGAGAGCACGGCCCGGGTCCATCGTGGCCGCGGGCGCGTGTATATCCGCTATCTCTCCGGCCCGGCGGAGGGCATGGAGGTCCGACGGCAGGGAGGTCTCGTCTGGGCGCGCAGCTCGCAGGGCCTGAGGCGGCGCGCCCAGGTGGGCGAGTCCGACTGGCGCGAGCGGCTGCTGGCGCGCAACTGGGAATTCCGCGTGGTGGGAAGCGGGGAGGTCGCGGGCCGCCCGGTGCGCACAATCGAGGGCTCCGGCCCGGGCGGCGGTCTGAGGGTGAGCGTGGACGAGCAGACGAGCTTCCCACTGGAGATGCGGCGCACCGATCGGAAGGGGCGCACTATCACCGCTACCACCTGGCAGGAGGTGGAGTTCTCCGTCGCGCCGCCACCGAAGGTGGAGCCGCCGGAGGCCGCCGAGCACGCCAGACAGGGGAGGGCGCGGCGGGCGATGGCGCTGGACGAGATCCGCAAGGCGGTCGCATTCACACTTCTGCGCCCGAGGTGGCTCCCGGGGGGCTTCAGTGATGAGCAGTGGTTCCTGCACGAGCACCCCCGCGGCCACACCGTCCAGCTTCGCTACACCGACGGCCTGAGGCCGCTGCTGGTCATCCAGCGCAAGGCCCAGGGCGACCGGCCGGGGTCGGACGGCACGCCGCGCCGCTGGCGGGGACGCTTCCCCCAGAAGGGCGATGAGCATCCCGGTCGTGGCGGCGACGGCCGAATGCGCCGGCTGCGCGGGGCCGGCGGCGATGCGGTCCAGCGTGAGGTGAGCGGAACCACGGCCATCGTGGCGGGGCCACTTGCGGCCGCTGAGCTTGAGCGTATCGCCGACAGCCTGCGCCCCGTCGAGTGAACCGGCGATCTCGTCACGATCCCGGCAGGCCGCCGCTGTGGCCTCATTCGCCGCCTACTCGTCGCGAAGGTAGTCGAGATACCCCCAGCGGAAGTCCTCGAGCTGGGTGACCCGCTGCCCTGTCTCCTTCAGCCGAGCGCTGACGCGATCGTTCTCCTCGACGAGCATCTGCAGCTTCTCGGGGTCGGCGAGGGCGTCGCCCGTGCGCTCCTGCCACGCATCCAGCGCCGCGCTGAGGCGCTGGCGCACTCCGGCGAGCTGCGGGTCCTCGGCCAGGTTCGTGAACTCGTAGGGGTCCTGCGCGAGGTCGTAGAGCTCCTCCGCGGGGGGATTGCGCCACGTCTCGTAGGCCGCTCGGATCTGCTCTGGCGCCCCGTCGATCTCTTCCTGGGTCGTCCCCGTCTCGACCAGCGCCTGGGACGTGTAGTACTGCTCGACGGGGTTTCGCATGTCGGGGAGCAGCGTCCGGATGAGCTTGTATCGCCCGTCCCGCACCGATCGCTGT
>JBNGDZ010000454.1:0-4308 GCA_049975765.1 Armatimonadota bacterium | reverse complement strand
ATCTCACACCTTTCCGGACAGGCTGCGGAGGCCGACCCCTCCACACAGCCTTCCGCTCGCATAACGGCGGCCGTTGCCGTCCGGAGCGGCCAGGCTTCAGCCTGGCCGGCCGTTGTTGTGAGCCGTGCCGTCACGCCCGGCCGCTTGTCGTTGCCATCCGCAGCGGGAACATGCCCACGCCGCCCGACCGTCGCCGTGCGCAGCCGCGCGTATCTCGCCAGCCGCTGTCACTATCGGACGGCTAACGCCGCACGGACCGAGACCGGAGATCTCCAGCGAACGACCGGGAGAGCACGTCGGCCCTCCCGTCCATGACGCCAATGGCTACGGCCGGCACTCACCCGGCGCCATCACCGCCAGCGGCACCTGCAGGAGCGTGGGCTGGCCGGACTCGAAGCCCTCCTCGATGGCGGGGGCGATCTCATCCGCCTGTGTGACCGTCACGCCGCGCGCGCCAAGGCCAATCGCGGTCTGCGCCCAGCCGCAGTGGCCCAGCTCGCTGGCCACGGGTCGCGCGCCCCGCGCCCTCTGGCCGGTAACCACGATCCCCCACGCCTCATCGTCGGCGACCACGGCCACGAAGGGCAGCTCGTGGCGGACGGCCGACTGCAGCTCCGGGATGCAGAAGCCCAGCGAGCCGTCGCCGATGACCAGCAGCACGCGCCGGTCGGGGAAGGCCAGCTTCGCCGCCATCGCGCCCGGCACCCCGTAGCCGACGACGCCCGAGGCCCCGCAGGTCAGCAGCGCCTCGGGGTAGGAGCTGCGGCAAAGCGTCATGTGTAGCCACTGGCCGATGTTGCCGCCGTCCATCACGAAGATCGTTTCATCGCCGATGACATCAGCCACCGCCCGTGCGATGTCGTAGCCCACCATCGCCCCCTCCGGCGCGTCCGGCCGCTCCTCCCACGCGGAGTAGAAGTCGGCGTGCATCTCGCGCGCCCGCGCCATCCACTCCTCGTGCGTCATCCCGGCATGAGCGTCCGCGTAGGCCGAGCGCAGCAGCCGCGAGGCGCTCCTGGGGTCGGCCAGCAGCGCCACGTCCGGCGCGATCGCCTGGTGGAGCCGGCCGGGATCGACGTCGATGCGGATGACCTTCAGGTCCTCGCGCAGCGGCGGACGGTCGAGATATCGCAGGCGGTAGTCGATGTCCGCGCCGGCGATGATCAGCAGGTCCGCCTCCTCCAGCAGCGGCGGCTCGCCGGTGGCGGCGCCGATCACGCCCATGAAGTGCTCGCTGGGCTCGTTGACCACGCCGCGGTCCCAGATCGGCGTCACGATCGGCGCGCCCACGCTCCAGGCCATCGCCAGCAGCTCCGATCCGGCATCGGCGTAGAAGCAGCCGCTCCCCGCCACGATCAGGGGTGTTTCGGCCTCGCCGATGAGCCTCGCGGCCTCGACCAGGTCCTGCTGGTCAGGCCGGGCACGGTACTCGACCCTCCCGCGCTCGCCCAGCGGCGGCATGGGCTGATCGTCGGCGATCTCACCCTGGAGTATGTCGCGCGGGATGGTCAGGTGCGTCGGGCCGGGACGGCCGGTAGTGGCGGCGTGGAAGCACTCCGTCACCGCCTGCGGAATGCGCTCCGGCCGGGCTACCTGCTCTGCGTGCTTGCAGACGGACTCGCACAGGGCCACCTGATCCACGTCCTGAAAGCCGCCCCGGCCCAGCGTGGCTGACTCGTTCGCGCCCGTGATCAGCAGCATCGGCGCGCCGTCGTAGTGAGCGTTGAGCAGGCCGGCCATGGCATTTACGTGCGCGATGCCGCTGGACACCACGCAGACTCCTACCCGTCGGGTCAGCCTGGCATACGAATCCGCGATGTAGCTGGCGGCCTGCTCGTTGCGGGTATGGATCAGCGGCAGGCCCGCCTGGTCCGCCGCCTCGATGATGGCCTCGGTTCCGTTGCCACACAGCATGCTGATGAATGGCACACCGCGTCGCTTGAGCTGGTCAACAAGCGCCTCCGCCCCTGTCATGGTTGCCCTCCTGACGGGCCGATCAGGCCCAGAATCGCTCCGACCTCGACAAGCTCTTGAACAACCTCGGAGTAACGGATTCGCCTCCATAGCCCTTATACCTTTGATAGCAGGGTGACAAGGCGGGGTGCGGGGCGCCTGGTTGGGATGGGGCCAGTTGACTGGGGCGAGGCTGCACACTCCAGAGCGTGATACCTGCGGGCATCCAATCGTGTCGTGATCGGGGGGCGGCCACGATGGTCAACCTCGATCAGTTCCGCGACAGCTACCCAGCGGCCGTCGCGCGCTGGCTCGGTTTCGGATGCGACGAGTTTGAGACAGTGTCGGCAGCCGAGGGCGTGGGAAGATTCGGCCCTGCCGAGGCTGGACCGCTGGCGATTGAGGCCACAGCCCTCTATGCGTTTATCCACGGCCTCGCTGCCACGCACGAGGCCTTCGACCTCTCCGACTGCCCCATTGACGATGAGCAGTGCCTCGACCATGCTCTGGCGGCATTCCGCTACTGCCTCCGCACGCACCAGTCCCACCCCGATCCGGTCGCCGATGAGCCGCCGCGGGGCGGCACCGGCATGTCGCCGAAGATGGCCGACCAGCTCGCCATCGCGGCCGCCGGTATCGGCTCGAAGCTGCCCCACGGCGACCGCCATGCACTGCGGCGCCTCATCGAGTACGAGGCCGACTGCAACCGGCTGCTTCCCTTCCACCTCGAGCACGTGGACCACGGCTTCTACCGCAAGCGCCCGCCGGTGCCCACCGAGCGCTTCCGCGTCTCGTACCCTGAAAGCAACGCCTGGCGGGCCTGTGTCCTGGCCAGGGCGCTGTTGATCAGTCCCGATCACGACAGCGCACAGCAGTGGCGTGAGGCCATGCTGACCTACCTCGCCAACTCCCTCTCGGTGCCGTCCGATGCCGACGACGACACCGTCTACGACGGACGCCCGCTGAGCGAGTGGCACGCCGGAGCCAACCTGCACCCGAGCTACGCCCTCGAGCACCACGGCTTCTTCCATCCCGGCTACGTCAACCGCGCGCTGCTGTCGCTGATCAGCGCCTGGGCGGCCTTCCGGGAGGCCGGCGAAGAGCCGCCGGAGCTGCTGCTGCGCAACGTGCCCGAGGTCTGGAACGTGCAGCGACGCCTGTTGCTCTGGGATGGGCGGCTGGCCTACCCGGCCGGCAATGACTACCCCCGCTACTGCTGGGGCCAGCTTTACCTGCTGCCGGTGCTGGCCTTCATGGATCACTACTACGGCGACGAGCTGGCCCGCGAGGCCGAGGCGGCGCTGGCCCGGAGCCTGATACGCGAGCAGGAGACGGCGCCTGACGGGTCCTTCTGTTGCCGCCGGCTGCAGAGCTGGCTCGAGCGGTTGGAGCAAGGCCTGGCGCCCCGCAGCCCGGCGCCGTCCGTCTACTACCGGGCGCTGATTGATACACCCTATACCTCTCGCTGGCGTGGTGGTGGCACGGGCGGAACGCCGAGGCCGCCGCTCCCGACGATGCTGACTGCTGCGCGCTGGATAAGCCGTTCGTCGAGAGCGACTGCGGCCTGGCATTTCACCGCGGCGACCGCCGCTTCGCGAGCTGGAGCTGGAACGCGCACGGGAGTGGCGTCCAGGGGCTTGTGATTCCCCGGCACGGAGATCATCTGGCGGAGTGGGAGGGGAATCTGCTCAGCCGCTTCTACGTGCGCGGAGTCTCCAACGGCCGCCGCGTCCTCGCCCGTGAGCAGTGGATCTTCGACGGCGGCATTGCGGCCTGCGGGCGTCTCAGCGCCTGCGACGACACCATCCTCCAGCATGTCGCCTTCGCCGCCCTGCCCGACGGCATCACCAGCATCTGGGTCAGCCACGCCACGGCCCTTTGTGAGTTGGAGCTGGTGATGATCGAGGGCCTCTACCTGAACATCGCCAACGATGTCTTCAACGATAACCGGCGCCGGGTGCACTTCCAGGAACACGCCGTCGAGGTCGAGGGTGTGGGGGCCTCATCCCAGGACCTGGTGATCAACAGCCCCTGGGTGAACATCGACGACATGCTCGGCGTGGTGGAGATCGACGCCTACGAGCGCTTCGTGCTCCGGGTGGACGGTCAGCGCCGGGCGACGGGCCACAGCCTCTGCTACGACACCTTGCTGCACCCCCTTCAGCGAACGCGCCGTGCCCAGCCGGGCGACAGGCTCGAGGACTCCGCGGTGGCGCTGCTGGCCTCGGTCGATGCCCGGCAGACGGCGCGGTGGCCGGCATGGCACGTTGGGCCGGGCATCAACGAGCGCAGCGTCAGGGCATTGACCGTGCGCGGCTTCGACGATACGTGGTACCTGGTTGCCGTCTCCTGGGC
>JBNGDZ010000453.1:0-4328 GCA_049975765.1 Armatimonadota bacterium | reverse complement strand
GTGGCTTGGGGCCTGCCATTTCGTGCTGGGCGACGACGGCGAGGCCGAACACGAACTTGAGGAGGCGCGGCTACTGGGCGCGGACGAGGCGGCCATCGCGCGCGTGCGGACTCGGGCAGCGGACGCAGGGTAGCTGCGCGGCGGGCTAGCCGCGTCTTCGCAGGACGTGCCCACTCGTGCTGGCGCCATCTGACGGCACCCCGTCCCGGGGAACGGTGGGCAACGGTGGGACCGTGTCCGGCTCCCACTACACACCAGTTCGGGCGACCCCTGCCGGCACCAAGTCAATGGCGCCTGCGCTCGTTGTCGCGGGGTGACCCGCATCCCAGCCTCAGCCAAACTGGGCGCAGCAGCAGTATTGCTCAGCAGGCGCCCATCCCTGAGGCGCCCCGGCGGCCAAATCGCGCCACGGCACCCGCGCATCTCACAGAGGTCGCTCGGCATCCGTGAGGAACGGTGGCGTCGGCAGGTCACAAGACGCTTGCACGGGAACCGGCGCCCAAGCTTCCCTGCGAGGTGATCGACGATGGCGGGTCCAGCGGCCGGCTGGCGCACGGTTCGTGTGTTCATCAGTTCTACCTTCCGCGACATGCAGGCCGAGCGTGACCACCTGGTGCGCTTCGTCTTCCCGCGGTTGCGCGAGGAGTTGCGCAACCGCCGCATCCACCTGGTGGACGTGGACCTGCGCTGGGGGGTGACCGCCGAGGAGGACGCACTCGAGGTCTGCCGCGAGATCATCGACGAGTGCCGCCCTCGCTTCATCTGCATCCTCGGCGGGCGCTACGGCTGGACGCCGCCTGGCGAGGAGCGCTCTATCACTGCCGACGAAGTGCACTACGCCGCCCTCGACCGCCTCGACGCTGACCAGTACCGCTACTTCTACTTCCGCGATCCGGAGGCTACTGCCTCAATCCCGGAAGACGCCGCGCGCGCCGGCGCCTACCGCGAGTTCCCGACGGAGGAGGACATTGAGAAGTACGGTCTCCAGCGGGCCGAGGAGATGGCTCAGGAGCGCACGGAGAAGCTGGCCGCGCTGAAGGAGCTGGTGCGCGAATCGGGCCTGCCGGTCTTCGAGTACCTGGCCAAGTGGGACGCCGGGAGGCACCGCCTCGTCGGGCTGGAGGAGTTCGGCGAGGCGGTCTACCGCGACCTGCTGGCGAGCATCGATGATGAGTTCGGCGAGGAGGCGCCCGAGGAACTCGACTGGTTCGCCGAAGAGAACGCGGCGATGCAGACCTTCATCGAGGAGCGGACCGCGCGCTACGTGACCGGCTCGCGACAGGCCCTGCTCGATGAGATGACCGCCCATGCAGAGGGAGCCGGCGAGCCGACCGTGCTCGTAGTCACCGGTGAGCCCGGATCGGGCAAGTCGGCGCTGCTGGGCATGTTCTGTCGCGACTTCGAGAGAACGCACCCCGAGGAGATCATCATCCCGCACTTCGTGGGTGCCAGCCAGGGCTCGACGAGCATTCGCCTGACGCTGCGGCGGCTGTGCCGAGAACTGGCCGAGGCGGCGGGTGCTGAGGAGGACATCCCTGAGGACGTCCGCGAGCTGGCGCAGGCCTTCCCGGAGTTGCTCGAGCAGGCCGCGGGGGCGCGGCGCGTGGTCATCATCATCGACGCGCTCAACCAGCTCGATGCCACCGACAACGCGCACGCGCTGAACTGGCTGCCGCGGCGACTGCCAGATGGTGTGCGCGTGCTATGTTCGTCGAGTGACCAAGCCACCTTGGACGTGCTGCGACGCCGCTCCATGCAGATGCAGGAGGTGATCTGTAGCCCCCTTGACCTGATTGATTCGTTTCGGGTCATGCGAACCGAGCTTGAGCACTACCACAAGCGGCTGGACTGGCAGCAACGGCATGGTCTGCTGGAGAAGGAAGACGCCGGCAATCCCCTCTACCTGCTTACCGCGCTTGCGGAGTTGCGTACTCTCGGCACATTCGAACTCATCACAAAGCGGATTGATGAACTCCCGGGCACAGTGGGAGATCTGTTCGACTGGATTCTGCAGCGGCTCGCTGAGGGCATTGAGGGCCAGGAAGCATTCAGTGAGCAACTGGTCTCCGCCTACTGTTCCTACATAGCTGTCGGCCGCGGTGGGGTGACCGAAGACGAACTCGAAGCGCTGTGTGCACCGGTCGATCGGGAAAGCGAGTTCTGGGTACTACACAGGCTAATGCGTCCTCACCTGATGCGACGCGGCAGACTGATCGACTACTCCCACGAGCAGTTCCGTGAATCGGCAAAGAGGCGGTATCTTCCGGGTGGGACTGACTTCAGCACACGTCATCACGAAGTGGCCGAGCATCTCCAATCACGCGGATATGAGGACGTCCGGACGCTTTCAGAACTGCCTTATCATCTGTCCGAAGCAAGACTGTGGGATGAGTTGGTGAGGGTCCTTATAGATCTCAGATTCCTCCACAACCATTGCCTTCACTTCGGGCCATTCGAGTTGCTGCGGTATGGTGAGCTTGCGCTCGTTGAGTCGGACGCGTCAGAGGTGCTGCTCGACCGGCTCGCCTGCCTCGTGGACGCACTCACAAGCCATGGTGGCTTCTTGGCGGGTGAGCGCGGCGCATTGGTCCAGCAACTTCACGTCACGGCCTGGGAGCACTGGCACCGCGAGCCCCACGTGGCAGAGTGGGCCGACCAATGGCCTGCTTTGGACGGGGCGCTGGAGCCGCTCCGAATCATAGGCGGACCGCGCCAGCCAACTGGGCCGCTCTTCCGCGATCTCGGGCCGCAGGAGGATTTCGTTCCGGCCATCGATTTCACCCCAGATGGGGAGTTGCTCTTCTCGGCGGCGATGTCAGGTGAGTTGCGCAGGTTTGATGTCTTGTCCGGGCACATTGACAGCGAAGCAGCCCCACTGCCGCCAAACGTCCTGTCTCTTCACGCGAAGGGCTCGCGTTCGGTCCTGGTCGGGCTTTCCGACGGGCGCGTTATGGACTGGGTTGACGGCCTCGACCTGGTTGAGCTCTTCGTATCGCCCTGTGGCTCTCCCGTCAACGTGCTGGCTGTGCTTGCGGACAAGGGCCTTGTGCTTGCCGGCCCGGCAGTCTGGCCTGTTGCATATGCTGAAGCATGCCTCGATGGATTCGACCTCACGACCGGAGAAGCTCTGCTGTCAGTTCCTCTCTCAGATCGCACCGTCTGGGCTCCCGGCGAGGACGCGGCACTCCGCCGCATCGTCAATTCGGAGGGCTGCCAGATCAACGCGATATGCCGAAGACCGAACAGCGACGAGGTCGCCGTCGCCTTCCACCATGGGGAGGTGTCGCTGCTCAACCTATCCACGGGCGAATGGACCGGTGTGTTCCAGGGGCCGCACGGGATGACCGTGTATGGCCTGAGTTTCGACTCCGACGGCATGCATATGCTGCTGGCGGGGACTGCGGGGATCTTGCTCAGCTACGAGACGAGGACGTGGAGCGTTCGGGCCATGGCCAGACTCGGAGAAGACGTAACCGCGCTGACGGTCGGCGGGAAGCCGGAGAGGGTCTTCGCAGGATGTCAGTCTGGCAGAATCTACACGCTGCGACCAGACACTCTCGCAATCGAGCAGGCCTTCGCCAGTGACGTGCGTGGGTGCGTACGCAGCATCAGCGTTCACCCGAGCGGCGCCCTTCTGGCCGCTTCCGGAAGGTCGGTGCGGCTGTTCGACATCAGTGTGAGTGCGCCAGACCCCGCTGAGGTATTGGACTGGAAATGGGAGCCAATGGCCGCGGTTGGCTCCCTGGCGGCGCAGACATCAATCGGGTACAGCTCGACGGGGCAGGCTCATGCAGCCGGAATGAGGGACGGGCGCACAGTGGCCGCTCAGCCATTGCGAATGGTGTGCCCTGCCGAGACAGTGCCCATTGCTGTGGCGGCATCCGATGATACGGTCGGTGTGGTGAGCACCACCGACCTGTCGTGGAAGGCAGAGCTGGACGTCGGAGAGATCGACACGGTCCATGGGCTGGCCATGAGCGCAGATGGCACGAAGGCGGCATGTCTGGTTACGGCAGAGGGAGCAACCGCACTGCACGTGTTCTCGGTGGGCCTGGATGGTCACGATCTGCGCCTGCTCCACACCCACGGACTGGACGCCGCGCCGGGCTTGCATCTGCCCATGGTCTTCAGTGCAGGCGCCGACATGCTTGCGTGTGTTGTCGGACGCTCTGCAAGGACGCCGCACCCCCACCAGATCGAGTACATACCGGTCGCAGTCTTGATTCTGGATCTGGCGCACTACGAATACTGGGTGGTGGAATCGTGCCTGCCGGTGGGCTCGTTGTCGTTCTCGGTCGACAACGACCTGCTCTTCATCGGTCCCGGGG
>JBNGDZ010000452.1:0-4329 GCA_049975765.1 Armatimonadota bacterium | reverse complement strand
CTGCTCGACGGCGCCGGCAGCCAGACACAGCAGGGACTTCGCCAGCGAGTGGGCGACCAGCGCCACCAGCGCCCCGGAGACGCCGGCCGCTCCCGCCAGCCCGATCCCCAGCGCGACGAAGCCGGACTCGCTGACCGTGGAGTGCGCCAGCAGGCGACGCGCATCCCACTCTGCAGCGATAAGTGCGACGCCGATGAGCATCGACGCGCCGCCCAGCAGCAGGAGGGCCGTCTGCAGGCCGTCCACCCCCCGGGTAAACGGGAACACAACCCTCACAAGCGCGTAGAGCCCCAGCGGCACCAGCGCGCCGGAGATCAGCGCCCCCACCGGCGCAGGCGCCTCGGCATGGGCCTGGCCGATCCAGACGTGGAAGGGAGCCAGCGCCGCCGCGGTGCCCAGGCCGACGAGCAGCAGGGCGACCCCAAGCACCGCCCCGCCCGGCACACCTGCGACCATGGGGGATACCGCCGCACCGACCTGAGACGCCGCCAGCGTGCCGTCCGGGGAGGCGGCGCGGAGTGCCGGCGCCACCAGCGCGGCGCCCAGCAGCGTCATCACCAGCCCGATCAGCAGCGGCAGGAAGAACTTGTAGCGGACGGCGAAGGCCCACTGCTGCCAGTAGAACCCCACCAGCAGCGCCAGCACGAGCACGGTCGCCTGCACGCCCGCGACCAGCGCAATGACGTGATCCACCGTTAGCGTGGCCATGCTGACGGCCAAAAACAGCAGCGCCAGGGCGTAGAACCCGGGCAGTCGGCACTCCTCGATGCGCTCGGAGCAGACCAGGACCCGCAGGTGCTGCCCAGCGAAGAGCACGGCGAAGGTGCTCACCAGGCCGATGACGGCCATGAGCAGCCCGCTGAGAGCGTCAACGCGCAGCCACCCGGCCTCAAGGGCGCCGCCGCCGGCGGCGGTGATCCAGCACGCGGCGATGCTCACAGCCGCTGTGCCGGCGGCCGCGACAACCGCTATCACCTCGGCGAGGCGGCAGCTTGCGCGGCCGGCCAGCCAGGCCAGGACGGCCCCGACCAGCGGGACGATGATGGCGAGCGCGGCTGTGCTCTGGGGCATGATCGGGCCCCCGGAGGCATGCTCCGGCGGGTCTACTCACCCTCCTCGCGCACGGCCACCGGGCGCTTGCGATCGATGCGGTCGTGGCGCATGCCGGTCTGCTGCAGCCGGTCGAGCGGCGTGGGCGGCTGGAAGCAGCGGCCACAGCGCTCGCAGGGACCCATGAAGATATGGTACTCGCCGATCATGTCGTCGTGCACATCATCGGTGGACAGCTCGTACCGCCCGGTCATCTCAATGGCGCCCTCCGGGCAGACCTCCGCGCAACGCCCGCAGTAGGTGCAGCGCTCGTAGAGGAACACCAGCGCCCTGGTGCACTGGTCGGTGTCCACCACTCGGATCAGCCGCGCCGGACAGACGTTCGCGCAGCCGCCACAGCCGATGCACCTGTTGACATCGACGCGCGGCAGCCCCCGGAACTGCCCCTCGGGATCGTGCGGCGCGAAGGGGTAGTCCAGCGTCACGCGGCCCGGCCGCAGGCACAGCACGGCCTCCGCGATCTTGCTCCACAGCAGCTTCAGCCAGCTCATGAGCGATTCACACGCCTCTATACGACCGCGGCGTAGATCAGCGCGAGTGCGGCGACCGCCGCCAGCGTCACGCCATAGCGCAGCGCCTGGTCGAGGCGCAGGCGGGGGTTGACGGACATCACGACACCAACCACGAGCAGGTCGAGCACGAACACCAGCGCCACGTTCACCACAACCGCCAGGGCCGGGACGCCAGCCCAGGCCAGCGTCCAGGGCACGAAGAGCTGGATGAACAGTGAGCTGTAGATGAACTGCTTGGCGAAGATGGCCCACTCGGCCAGCGCCAGCCGGGGGCCGGAGAGCTCGCTGAGCGGCCCGCCAATGACCTCCGTCTCCGCCTCGGTGATGTCGAACGGCACCTTGGCGACGTACATCTGCAGCGCCAGCAGGTAGGTGATGGCCGCCGCCACGGTGGCGGGACCGGTCGGGGCGGCCATGAGCCCCTCGAAGGTCGCCGAGCCACCGCTGAGCGCCAGCACCAGCAGCGACACGAACAGCACCGGCTCGGCGGCCAGCATCAACATGATCTCGCGGCTGGCGCCCAGGCTCGAGAACGCCGACCCGGTGGCGAAGCCCAGCCCCGCCAGCGTGATGTTCGCCAGCGCCAGCAGCCCCACGAAGACCACCACATCCGCGGCCCCAAGCTCCGGCGTCATGCCGCCCAGCGGCATGATGCCGGCGGCCACCAGGATCGCGCCCAGCATCAGCGGCGGGCCCCAGGTCACCACCGGGCTGGCGCTGACCCGCAGGTCCTCCTTGGCCAGCAGCTTGAGCAGGTCGTAGTAGGGCTGGACGATGGGCGGTCCCTGCCGGGACTGGATGCGCGCGCGTAGCTTGCGCACCATCCCCTCCAGCAACGGCGCCAGCAGCAGCACCAGGAGCATGTTGCCGACGGCCAGCCCGATTGTCTGTATCCACTGTGCAAGCGTCATCTCTATCCTCTTCGCTGGTCCGCTCAGCGGCGGCGCAGGACGTCCTCCCGCGTCATCACCTGCATCTGTCCGCTGCGGCGGTCGATGACGGTCATGCGGTCGGTACAGGAGTAGCAGGGGTCGAGGCTGCCGATGTCGATGGGCACGTCGGCGAGCACGTCTCCCTGGATCATCGGCCCCACCGCCTGCAGATTGGCGTAGGTGGGGGCCCGCACCCGCCAGCGGGCGGGCCGGTTGTCCTCACCGGTAAGCACCCAGTGGAAGGACTCCCCGCGGGGGGCCTCCACCGCACCTATGCCCTGCAGGCCGGGGGGGATCTCCTCAGTGATCTCCGCCCTGATGGGACCTTCGGGCATCCTCTCGAGGACCTGGCGGATGACGCCCACGGAGACCGGGGTCTCCGCCAGCCGCACCATAGTGCGCGCCAACGTGTCGCCGCCCTCCTCCACGCACTTGTGCACGTCAAGCTCCCCGTAGGCGGCGTAGGGGTGGTCCACGCGCAGGTCGATGGCCCGGCCCGAGCCGCGGGCGGTCGGCCCCAGCGCGCAGGTCTTCCAGGCTTGCTCGGGCGAGAGATAGCCCACGTCCTGCAGGCGCCCCACCAGCGTCCGGTCGGCGGGCACCGCCTCGACCAAGGCGTCCCACTCTCGCTCGACCTCACCGATGACCCGCTCGATATCGGCATGTGCATCCTCCGGGACATCGCGGCGCACCCCGCCGATGATGTTCATCCCGTAGGTCTTGCGATTCCCGGTAAGCCGCTCGCACAGCCACATCACCGGCTCCCGCATCCGCCACGTCTGCATGAAGAGGGTGTCGAAGCCGATGATATGCGCCGCCACGCCCGTCCACAGCAGGTGGCTGTGCAGCCGCTCCAGCTCCAGGAAGAGCGTGCGGATGTAGTCCGCCCGCCGCGGCACCTCGATCCCCGCCGCCTCCTCCACCGCCATGCAGTAGGCGCAGGAGTGCACGAAGCCGCAGATGCCACAGATGCGCTCGGCCACGAACGGAATCTGGTTGTATGTCAGGTCCGAACAGCCCAGCTTCTCGATGCCGCGGTGGTTGTAGAAGCCGCGGTAGTCCGAGTCCACGACCCTCTCGCCCTCCACGAAGACCGCGAAGCTCTCCGGCTCGTGCTGGGTGGGGAAGTAGGGCCCCACCGGCACCATGACCGCGCCCTCCGGCGCGTCCTTCATCGGGGGCGCCATCCCCTCCGCCGGCGCCGGCTGCTCGTGGCTGGAGAAGTCGCAGCGCAGCGGGTAGACGCCCGCCGGCCAGTCATCAGGCAGCACCAGCCGCCTCGGGTCGGGGTGCCCGACGGCCTCCACGCCGATGACGTCCTGCATCTCCCGCTCGGCCCAGTCGGCGCCGGGGACCGTGGGCGTGATGGAGTCGATCCGCGGATCGTCCTCGGGCACCCGGGCGTGCAGCCCCACGTAGAGATCGTCCTCATCGAAGCTGAAGAAGTGACTGATCAGATACGCCCCGTGCTCCCTCCGCCGGTCGGTGGCGGCGGTGATCACGAACCGCCCTCCGAGCTTGTTGAAGATCTCGTCAGAGGCGTCAACGACGACCTCCGGCGTGATGGTCAGATACAGCCGCGTCTCTCCCGGCTGCTCCACGTCCAGGAGCGCGTCACCGACACGGTCGCGAAGCCGCTGTGCGATCTGCTCGGCCGTCAGCATCCAGTCCTCCTCCATCCCTCAGTGCGATAGCACCAGCAGCAGAAGCAGCACCAACACTGCGCCAGCGCTCTGCCAGATGATCCGGTAGCGCATCCTCCCCCGGTGCACCTC
>JBNGDZ010000451.1:0-4340 GCA_049975765.1 Armatimonadota bacterium | reverse complement strand
GCTCAGGGAGGCGGATCATGACTCGCGAAGGCGCATGTCTGGCATCCGTTGGCCTCATCGCGATGCTCGTGGGCGTGCTGGCCGCGCCGGCGCGGGCGCAGGATCAGACGTGGGTGGAGCGCGACGGTGAGATCTACGGCGCGCGGCCCGACGAACGAGGTCCGATCGGCGGCGGAGAGGGGTATGTCGGTATCGTGACCGAGGGCGACTATACGGCCACGACCCTCGAGGAGCTGATCGATGCCCTCGGACAGGCTCAGCCCGGGGAGGTGGTCTTCATCCCCGGCGAGACCGAGATCGATCTCACCACCTTCATCTACATCGACGAGTTCGTTCTGGAGATCCCAGCGGGCGTGACCCTGGCGGGCGAGCGCGGCAACGGCGGCTCGCCCGGCGCCATTCTCACCAGCGATGCGCTCAAGACCCCGCGGATGATCGCGGCGCTGGGGCCGGACGTGCGGGTCACCGGACTGCGCATCCGCGGGCCGAACCCCAAGCGCTACCTTGACCACCACCGCCGGGCCTTCAGGGAGGGCTACGGGGGTCACACCTACTACTACAAGTTCCCCACCCAGAACGGGATCAGCACCGAGCATGACGCCCTGGAGGTGGACAACTGCGACATCTCCGGCTTCGGGCACGCCGGCATCTATCTGCGCACGGGCGAGGGGCACCACGTGCATCACAACTACATCCACCACTGCCAGTACAACGGCCTGGGCTACGGTGTCAGCCACAATACCGCCGCGTCGCTGATCGAGCAGAACCTGTTTGACTGGAACCGCCACTCCATCGCCGGCACCGGCCGGCCCGGATGCAGCTACATCGCCCGCAACAATGTGGAGCTGGGCACCTCGCTCAGCCACTGCTTCGACATGCACGGCGGACGCGACCGCGATGACGGCACCGACATCGCCGGGACGACCATCGAGATCTACAACAACACCTTCCGGGCGCCGCAGACGCCGGTGGTCATCCGCGGCGTGCCCCAGGACGTCTGCGAGGTGCACCACAACTGGTTCGTGCAGCACACACCGGAGAACGCGGTCCGCGGCTCCGACCGCACAGTGGTGCGAGACAACGTCTACGGCGAGGATGCACAGCCGGCCGCGGAGCAGTAGGGCTGCGTGGGAGGGTAGGGTTGGTCACAGGGAGCTGCCGGACGAGCGCACTTCCCGCCGGGCGGCGAGTCAGCTCAGCTCCACGACCTCACCGGTCTCCGAGGCCCGGTAGATCGACAGGATGACCTCCACCGGGCGGCGCGCCTCCCGGGCGCTGAGCATCGGCTCGCGGCCCTCCTCGATGGCCGCCAGCACGTCGCCGATCTGCTTGACGTGCGCCACCACGGCCTGCTCGGGCATACCGGCCTTGGGGTCGGCGGCTCCGCCGGTGTTGCCCGCCCCCCAGTCTGAGAAGTAGTTCTCGCCCGCCACGTCCCACAGAACGAGCTGGTCGCCGGTGACCATCACGTTGCCTGCGGTGCCGTGGACCTCAATGCGCGCGGGCATGCCGTTGTAGGTGCAGGTGCTGCCCTGGATGACTCCCTGGGCGCCGGACCTGAACCTGAGCACCGCCGAGGCCATGTCCTCGACCTCGATCATGTCGTGCGCCAGCGCCTCGGCGAAGCCGAAGATCCGGTCCACGCGGCCGAGGAACCAGATGAGCAGGTCGATGTAGTGAATGGACTGGTTGATCAGCGCCCCGCCGCCATCGAGGGCCTTGGTGCCGTGCCAGCCGTCGGAGTAGTACTCGTCGCTGCGGAACCAGGGAACGAAGGCGTTGCCGTAGAGCATCTCCCCCAGCCGGCCCTCGTCGATGTAGCGCTTGATCTTCTCGTACAGGGGGTAGGAGCGGAGCTGGTGCGTGGCGGCGATCTTGACATTGTTCCGCTCGCCGGCCTCGATGAGCGCGTCGATGTTCTCGAGCGTGATGTCGATGGGCTTGGTGCAGATGACGTGCTTGCCGGCGTCGGCGCACTGTATGCCCAGCTTCGCGTGCAGGCCGCTGGGGGTCAGGACGTTGACCACGTCGATGTCCTCGCGGGCCAGCATCTCGTCGAGGTCGGTGTAGGGCTCGGCGCCGAACTCCGACGCCCGGGCCCTCGCCGCCTCCTCGTCGAGATCGCAGACCGCACGCAGCTCGGCGTTGTCGAGTCGCCTGATGGCCTCCGCGTGGGTGGGCGCTATCACCCCACACCCGACCAATCCGAATCCGTAGGTCCTCTCGCTCATCCGGCTGACCCTCCCTGTTCGGGAATACGGCCGCGCGGGAGACCGGTCCCCTCGGCCTCGCGGCAGCCTGCGATGATACCAGCTTGGGCGCTGAACGGTCAAACCGATCCATCCTGCGCGGGTGAGGCGCGTGCGGCGCGCCTCCGTGAAGGCCGAGACCGCGACCTGGGGAGGGCCGCTGCATTGCTCAACCTGGGCCGGAACGGAACCTGTCGCCTGCGCAGCACCGCGGTGCATCGCGCGGGACACGGAGGGCCGCGGCGCCCCGCGACGAACTCACCGTCGGGCGCCCATCGCTCTGACCATGGAGGCCGACGGCATGAAGCGATCGGAGATCAACGAGATCCTGCGCGAGGGAAAGGCCTTCCTCGAGCGTATGAACTTCCACCTGCCCGAGTGGGCGGAGTGGTCGCCGGAGGACTGGGAGAGGGCCGGGCACGAGTACGACGAGATCCGCGACAACATGCTCGGCTGGGATATCACCGACTTCGGCCTGGGCGACTACGAGAACGTGGGCCTGCTGCTGTTCACCATCCGCAACGGCAACCCGAAGATGGACCGGTACGTGAAGCCCTACTGCGAGAAGATCCTCATCTGCGGCGACGAGCAGGTGACGCTGACGCACTACCACTGGGAGAAGATGGAGGACATCATCTGCCGCGCCGGTGGCGAGCTGTGGCTGCGGCTGTGGAACTCAGACGAGGAGGGCGGCAAGCTCGACACGCCGGTCGATGTCAACGTGGACGGGCATGAGTTCACCATCGGCGCCGGCGAGGAGCTGGTCCTGCGGCCGGGGCAGTCGATCACGCTCACGCCCTACCTCTACCACGAGTTCTGGGGCAAGCCCCATCCCGGAGAGGACTATGTGCTGGTCGGCGAGGTCTCGGCGGTCAACGATGACGAGACCGACAACCGCTTCCACGATGAGCGGGTGGGCCGCTTCCCGGCCATCGAGGAGGATGAGCCGCCGCTGCATCCGCTGTGCACCGAGTACCCGCCTGCAAGCGGTTAGAACATCTCGTCGATCTCCCACCGCACCACGCCCATGTGGTAGCGGTCGTGGCCGAGGGTGCGGTTGCCGTAATAGGCGGTCACGATGGTGCCGTCATCGAGCTGCACGGACGCGGGGTAGCCGCCGTCCGTGGCGTCGTGCAGGTCCACGAGGAAGGCCGGAGCCGACCAGTTGACGCCGTCGCCGCTGATCCTCACCCCCACGCCGTACATGCCTCTGTTGCGCATGCCGAAGGTGGCCAGGATCCGCCCGTCGTCGAGCTCCAGGAGGTGGCCCGGGTGCTGCCGGGGCAGCGTCAGGGCGCCACGCGCCTCCCACGCGCCAGCCGGATCGTCCGCGGCGAAGAGGTCGAGACGCCCGCCGCCCATCGTCCGCGCCGCCGCCAGCCACGTGCCGTCGGAGGTCCGCAGCAGTGCCGTCTCATTGAAGCTCTCCTCGCCGACGATGTGGTACTCCGGCCAGGTGCGGCCATCATCGTGGCTGAGCGTGACGTAGCAGTTCGGGCGGTACTCGGCTCTGGACAGCCGCGAGTAGAAGCTGGCAACCAGCGTGTTCTCGTCGGCCTGGACGATGTCGCCGAACGGGATGACGGCGTAGACGTCGGGCGGCAGCGTCACGGCGTCCGCGGTGTGCTCCCAGGTGCGCCCGCCGTCGTCTGAGCGGCAGACCCACGGCTCGAGGATGTCGGACCTGAACGCGCCCCCGGAGATTGGCTCATCCCCGAGAGGCTCGCGGTTGCTCCACCCGGATACGAGGGCCACGAGTGCACCGTCATGGGCGAGTCCCGCCGCTACGTTCATGCGCACCGTGTCCGGCTCGTGCGGCGCCACGACGCCCCGTAGCTGCCAGGTGCGGCCGTCATCGGTGCTGGCCCAGGCCTCGACGTCCCCCTCTCTCGTCCCATGGCAGGGCTGATTGAAGATGACGGCGATGATGTCACCGTTCGGCAGCAGCGTCAGGTTCGGCCATGCGCAGACGTTGTCGATCGCGACATACCTCTCCATGGCGATGGATTCTCCAGTCATGCAGGTGATCAGCCCTACGCAGATGGCTGTGAGGACGAGCGCTCGCGGTGGTCTCGGCATATGCATCGCCTC
>JBNGDZ010000450.1:4131-4355 GCA_049975765.1 Armatimonadota bacterium | reverse complement strand
GGGCAGCAGTTCGAGCCCGCGCTCCTCTGCCGCGGCGCGGATGCCGCGCGCAATGTCCTCCTGCGAAGCGCCGTCCTTGATCTTCGCCTTCCCTGTCTCAGGGTCGATCTCAAAGGCCTCCGGCGCCACGGCCACGCACTTGCCGCAGCCCACGCATCGGCTGGCATCCACGGTCGCGCAGGGCTGCGCCTGCTCCGTATCACTGCCGGCCGGGCACGCATCCG
>JBNGDZ010000450.1:0-4121 GCA_049975765.1 Armatimonadota bacterium | reverse complement strand
GGTGGCGCACTGGTGCGTGCATTCGGTCGCGGTCGCGGCCACGGCCGCTTCGCCTGCTTGCATGGGCTCCTGGTGGACAGCCGCCACTGTCAGCCCCACCAGCACCGCCGCCGCCAGCACTCCCATGGCCGTCTTCGTCCACCCAGTCAGCTTCATTGATATCGCTCCTCGCATTTCCTAGCGCCCCGGGTTGGAGCCTGGTCGTTCCTCATCTTCACTTGGTGAGACGACTTTCTGGTGCGGCCGATTCCACCCTTTGATTCGCGGGCACTTGTGACGTTCCGCAAAGCACGGCGGGTCCGCGAGGCGCATCAGACTCTTTTGCCAAGTCTTGCATCATATTGTATTCTTGGTATTATCTGGAGAGACGCCGGGGTGGAGGGGCCGGCGCAGCACCCTGATTACGTCCGCGAACAGGGGTAACCGATCCCCAAGGAGAGATGGAGATGGCAGCACAGGAGGGAAGTGCAGGGGGAGACCTGGACCGCGCCGACATAGCTCGTGAGATGGGCCAGCGCATCGCGCAGGCCCGACGGGAGGCGGGCTATCGCACCGCGCAGGACTTCTCAGAGGACCTGGACGTGAGCGTCTGGACGGTGCGCTCCTGGGAGTCCGGGAAGAGCTCGCCGCGGTACGACATGCTCCACACCCTCAGCGAGCTCACCGGACGCTCCAAGGCGTGGTTCCTCGGGGAGGGCGGCGTCTTCGACAGCCTCGACCGGGCCATCAGCGAGCTGCTCAGCCGCAGCCAGGCCCGGCGGGAGCGTGTGGAGGAGGAACTGCCCGAGGCCGGCGTCTACGGTATCCCGGCCTATGACGAGGCCGCCGAGGAGGAGCTGCAGGAGCTGTCGGCATTCGCGCGAGAGGAGGGTGTTCTTATCAGGCTCAGTGGGCCTCTTGCTCCGGCTGGCGCGGACGAGATTGCCGCACTGCATCTGGCGCTGGCGAATCTGCTCAGCGGAGCCGAGTGAGAGCGCGTAGCGACGAGCAACGAGCGGTCTGTAGCTTGGAGGTCACTGCTCGTAGCTTGAAGCTGGGGAGTTGTGGTGATGATGCGCTTCATGACTGTTGCGGTGGTGATTGCCGTCACGCTGGTCTGCTGGGCGGCGGACGGCATCAGCCTGGTGGCCAACGGCAAGACGATCCACCCCGATACGCCGCCGAGGCTCCATGCGGGCCGTGTCTATGTTCCACTCCGGGCGGCTGCTGAGGCGGTGGATGGCGAGGTGACGTACAGTCCCCAGGCCAAGCGGGTAACCATCTGCAGAGGCGATGTCTGCACGTTTGTGAGACAGAGAGAGGGGCTCACCATCAACGGCCGCCTGCTGGTCGCGATCCGGCAGCTTGGCGAGGCGCTTAACGCCAGGGTGGACTGGGACAGCTCGACGAGGACCGTGCAGATCACCACCCCGGAGTGAGGTTCCGGGCTAAGGTGATTACCGTCGCGGCCGGGTCTATCCGGCCGCGACGGCGACTCCCGCAGCGTCGCCGGGTGATCAGCGTGACCATGGCAAGCGGCTCCGGGCGGAAGTGCTCGCGCATCCGACCGTCTGTCCGGGGCGGGGCACTCGTACCCTGCATCCTGCTGTGCACGGGCCTCGCCCTCACAGGCTGCCGCCCCCCGCGCACCACTCCTGAACAGTACGTCGCCCCGCTGACAGATGACCGCATCACGGTGACTGCCTTTGTCGATCCCGATTCGAGGTGCCATCAGCTTGCCCTCGACGTGGTTCGGGATGCGCAGGAGGAGTATCCCGCGCGGGTCATGCTGGAGATCGAAACCATCTCGCCGGGGGCGCCCGGGCAGCAGTGGCTGCAGGCGCAGGGGCCCGGCTGCATGGCCCTGATGATCGAGGGTATGACGACTGTCACGTGGGGGCGGGGCGAGGATCGCCGCACCGTCAGCTTCCTGCATCCGCCCGGCTTCTCCTGGGTCCCCGAAGACCTGGAGGCGGCCCTGCAGGCCGCCATGAGCGAGACCCTGCGGCCTGCCGAACCCGAGGAGGCCGAAGGAGTGCGTCCTCTGAGCGCCAAGGTTGACTCCCGGTCGATCCGCGTGGGCGACCGGGACGAGGAGACCGGCCAGCTTCTGATCGATAATGAGGTGGTGCTGGAGATCGGCCAGGCGCGAGGCGAGCTCGCACCCGGCCAGCGTGTGGCCATCGCCGCCGGGGGGCTCCAGGCGGCCCTCGAATGCCCTTTCACCCCCAAGGAGCTGTGTATTGAGCGGCGCGACGGCAGCGTGGCACTGCTGGCCGGCGACCATCAGCTCCTGACGGTCACCGAGGCGGACGCTCGTGCGGCGGGCATGCGGGCCCGCAGGCTTGCAGAGCGCTGGCGGGACCTCATCTGCGAGGCCCTCGTGCTGTCAGCCCTGCGCTCCCGCTCCTCCAGAGGCGAGGAGACCTCTCCACAGGCAAGTGTCGCTGACCCCGGGGAGGAGAGAGTGCGCTGTCTGAAGAATATACCCTTTTCTGACGAGGCCGGCTTCATGCTTCAGGTGTGTTCCCGGGCGTGGAGGGTCTCCCGGGCGTGAAGCGGGGACACATTGCGCGAGAGGGCCTGTGCCCTTTGAGGGTGTAAGCGGTCTGCGCATGGGGGCTGTGGCTCTGAGCCCGGCGCCTAGCGATGGACCGCCAGTATACGGAGCAAGGGAAAGTGACCAATGCGCCTGTACTATGAGGAGATCAACCGCGCGATCGAGCAGTTGCGGGATCAGGATAACGTGGCGCGTCCCGACGGCGAGCAGCTTCGGCGAATGGCCGAGCCGTACGGAGTGCGCACGGAGTTCGGCAACGTGAACTTCTCGACCACCGTCAGAGCGCGCAGCAAGGATCTGACCGTCATCCTGGGCAGCGAGAAGGTCATGCAGCAGGACCTCAATCCGGATCAGCAGCGGATCGTCCGGGAGCTGCCTGAGACCCTCAAGAAGGTCCACCGGTATATGCAGCACGCCCCGCTGGTGTGCACCGCGCGGACCCTCGGCAACAACGACGAGTTCGCGCCGCACTGCACCATGTATGTGTCCACTCACCGCAAGGACTGCATCCGGCTGCCCTACATGTGGTACCGGACGCTCTTTGATCCCAAGCATGCCACCGGGCCGGAGATGAACCTGGTCTACATTCCGGAGTGGCAGGAGAAGGATCGCCAGGCGCTGGTCTTCCCCGAGATCGGCGTCACCTACGTACTGGGCACGGACTACTTCGGCGAGGCAAAGAAGGGCTTCCTGCGCATGGCCATGTGGTACGCCAAGGCCCGCGGGATGCTCGGCCTGCACGCCGGGAGCAAGCTCATCACGGCCCACACCAAGGACGACGAGCTCAAGCGCTGCGGGATGCTGCTGCTGGGGCTCACGGCGACCGGCAAGACCACGCATTCCGCGCATACCCACTACCTCGACCGACCGGGCGAGGAGGTCAAGCTGGCGCAGGACGATGTGGTCTTCTGGAAGGAGGACGGGGCGGTCCTGGGGTCGGAGTCGGGGCTGTTCATCAAGACCGACAGCCTTGAGGACGGCAGTCAGGAGGTGCTGTACGAGGCGGCGCAGAGCCCCCAGAGCATCTTCGAGAACGTCATGGTGGACTACCTCGGTCGCGTCTACATGTCCGATGAGACGCTGACGGGCAACGGCCGGGCGGTGGTTCAGCGTGAGGACCTCGACGGGCTGGCGGCCGAGAGCATCAACCTGCCGCCGGTGGACGAGCTCGACAAGCTCCTGATCTGTTTCATCACCCGCCGCAACACCATCCTCCCGCCGCTGGCGAGGCTCACTCCGGCGCAGGGGGCCGCGGCCTTCATGCTCGGCGAGTCCGTGCACACCTCCGGCTCCGACCCCACGCGCGCGGGCGAGTCCATCCGGGTGGTGGGCACCAACCCGTTTATCGTTGGCGACGAGGCCTTTGAGGGGAATCGCTTCTACGAGATGGTCTGCAACCATCCCGAGAAGGTGCAGTGTTACCAGCTCAACACCGGCGGGGTGGGCGAGATCATCGAGGTCGATGAGCGCACGGGCGAGCGGAATGTCATCCAGAAGGTGGACCGCGTGGAGATCGCGGAGATGGCGGCTATCATCCGCGGCATCGTGCGGGAGGAGGTCGAGTGGGAGGAGGAGCCCATCT
>JBNGDZ010000449.1:0-4371 GCA_049975765.1 Armatimonadota bacterium | reverse complement strand
CCCCCGGCCACGTCGACTTCTCCTACGAGGTCTCCCGGAGCCTGCAGGCCTGCGAGGGCGCCGTGGTGCTGGTGGATGTCTCCCAGGGCGTGGAGGCCCAGACCGTCGCGAACGTCTATCTGGCGGTCGATGCGGGGCTGGAGATCATCCCCGTGGTCAACAAGATCGATCTGCCGAACATCGAGCCGGAGATGGCGCTGAAGGAGATGGAGGACGCCTTCGCCTTCCACCCCGACGAGATCATCATGACCTCCGGCAAGACCGGGGAGGGCGTGCACGAGCTGCTGGAGACCATCGTGCGGCGCGTTCCTCCGCCCGATGAGGACGCCGAGGCGCCGCTGCGCGCCATGATCTTCGACTCCGAGTTCGACGTGCACCAGGGAGTGATCGCCTACGTGCGCGTGTTCGAGGGGCGGATCCGGCCCGGCGACGAGATCATGATGATGTCCTCGGGCCGGCGCTTCGAGGTCTCGCGCACCGGCGTGTTCTCGCCGGCGATGGTGGACGTCGAGGAGCTGCGAGCGGGGGACGTGGGGTACCTCACCGCCACCATTAAGGGCGTCAAGGAGTCGCGCGTTGGAGATACCATCACCTCCGCGGAACGCCCCGCCGCCGAGCCGCTGCCGGGTTACCGCGAGGCCCAGCCGATGGTCTTCTGCGGCCTCTACCCGACCGACAACGCCGACTACGAAAGCCTCAAGGACGCCCTCGACCGCCTGTCGCTGAACGATGCGGCGCTGACCTATGAGCGCGAGACCTCCGCCGCGCTGGGCTTCGGCTTCCGCTGCGGCTTTCTGGGCCTGCTGCACATGGAGATCGTGCAGGAGCGCCTGGAGCGGGAGTACGACCTGGAGCTGGTGGCGACGGCGCCGAGCGTGGTCTACCGGATCATGCTCACCGACGGCGAGATCGTGGAGGTGGACAACCCGGCGGCCTTCCCTGAGCGGGAGCTGACCGAGGTGATCGAGGAGCCGGTGGTGGACGCGGTGGTGATGTGCCCGCAGAGGTACGTGGGCCATGTCATGAAGGTCTCCGACGACCGCCGCGGCGAGTACCGCAAGCAGGAGTATGTGTGGGGCGATCGCCTGGCGCTGCACTACCGGCTGCCGCTGGCGGAGATAGTGGTGGACTACTTCGACGCCCTCAAGTCGGCCACCCGTGGCTACGCCACCCTGGACTACGAGCACGCCGGCTACGTGCCGGAGGACCTGGTGAAGGTGGAGATGCTCATCAACGGCGACCCCGTGGACGCGCTCGCGATCATCTGCCACCGGGACTTCGCCGAGAGCCGCGGCAGGGCCCTGGCGCGCAAGCTCAAGGAGTCGATCCCGCGACAGCTCTTCGAGGTGCGCATCCAGGCCTCGATCGGCAGCCGTATCGTGGCCTCAACGCGCGTGCCGCCCCTGCGCAAGAACGTCACCGAGAAGTGCTACGGTGGCGACGTGACGCGCAAGCGGAAGCTCATGGAGCGCCAGCGCGAGGGCAAGCGGCGGATGAAGCAAGTGGGGAACGTGGAGGTGCCGCAGGAGGCCTTCATGTCCATCCTCCGGCTGGGGGATGAGGAGTGAGGGGCGGATGAGCGGCACCGGCCTCTCCGTCTACGTCCACCTGCCCTTCTGCGCCCGCAAGTGCCACTACTGCGACTTCAACTCCCGCCCCGCATCGCTCGAGCTGCGCTCCGCCTACCTGAGCGCCCTGCGCGCCGAGATCGCGCTGCAGGCCGATGTCCTCGGCCGGCAGCCCGTGCGCACCATCTACTTCGGTGGCGGCACCCCCACGCTCTACCGCGCCAGTGACCTCAGCGCCCTGCTGGGCGCCATAACCGGGCGATGCGCCATCGAGCCCCGGGCCGAGGTCTCCATCGAGGCCAACCCCGAGAGCGCCGATGAGGCGAAGCTGAGGGCACTGCGCGAGGCCGGCTTCAACCGCCTGAGCCTCGGCGCGCAGTCCTTCGATGACGGCGAGCTGGAGCTACTGGGTCGGGGCCACACGTCCGGGGACACGGTGCGGGCCGCCTCCGCGGCCCGCAGGGCGGGCGTGGAGAACCTCTCGCTGGACCTCATCTACGCCCTGCCGGGACAGGCGGTGGCCGGCTGGCGGAGGACGCTCGCGCAGGCGCTGGCGCTGGAGCCGGAGCACATCTCCGCCTACGGGCTGGAGCTTGCGGAGGGCACGCGCCTGTTCGCGCGCTGGCAGGCGGGGGAGATCGAGCCGGTGGCCGAGGCTGAGCACCTGGCGATGCGCGAGGTCACGCGAGAGTTGTGCGAGGAGGCTGGCCTGCGCCGCTACGAGATCTCCAACTACGCCCGCCCCGGCTTCGAGTGCCGGCACAACATCACCTACTGGCGCAACGAGCCCTACCTGGGGCTGGGTGCGGGCGCCTGGAGCTACCTTGAGGGCGTGCGCCGCGCGAACCTGCAGAGGCCCGCGGAGTACGTGGCGGCGCTCGAGGGGGGCGAGGATCCGGTGGCGTATACCGAGCGGCTCGCTCCGGACGACGCCCTGGCCGAGGCGGTCATGATGGGCCTGCGAATGGCGGAGGGAGTTGAGGTGGCGGCGCTGGAGGCTGCATATGGTTCGGAGCGCGTGTCGGAGCTGATGGGGCGAGCGGAGCCGCTGGCGGAGATGGGTTTGGTGGAGGTTGGGGACCGCCTGCGGCTCACGGAGGCCGGCGAGCCGCTGCATGGGGAGGTCGTAGTGCGGCTGGCCTGAGGCGACGGGGATAGGATCTCTGAGGGAAGATGGAAATCGCCGTGCGGAGCCAACGGCGGGCCGGACGGTGGTCCGGCCTCTCCACGCGAGCTCCCGCTCGCGTAACGGCAGCCGTTGCCGTCCGGAGCGGCGGGGCTTCAGACCCGCCGGCCGTCTGCAGCTCCCTCCGGGCGAGCCTCCGCTCGCGTGACCGCACCGCGATTCACCCTTGAGCGGTTGCAGGAATCGTCGGCAACGGGTAGAATTGCAGCGAGGTGATGGTCAGAGCCGTGCCGGTCCGGTGGTGCAACCGGGTCGGGGAAGCGCACCGGCGCAGAAAGGTGATCATCTTGATGCGACGAGTGGCACTGGTGCTGTCAGCAGCCATCCTCATGATCGGGCTCACCACGGGTGCCTGGGCGGACACGAAGATCTCGCTGTTCTCCGGCGAGCTGCAGGGCGTGGAGCTCGGGAGCTGGGGCGCGGGGACGGTCGAGGTGGATGAGGAGGAGACGTACCTGGAGGGCGCGGCGCTCCGAGTGGAGACGAAGGGCTTCTTTGAGGGCGGGCGGCTGGACCTGCAGGAGCCGCTGGAGACGGACCGCCTCATGGCCGACCCGGCCGGCGGGTACGTGAAGCTGGTCGTCAAGGTGCATGAGCCGGAGGCGGAGAGAATGCAGGGGCCCGGCGAGGGGCAGTTCCCTGGCGGGATGCCCGGACCGGTCATCCCCGGTGAGGGCTGGCCCGGCGAGATGCCTCCTGGAGGTATGCCCGGCGACATCGGCCCTGGCATGCCCCCCGAGGGCGGGATGATGCCGCCGGAGGCGATGCCCGGAGAGGTTCCCGGGGGCATGATGCCAGGTGAGATGATGCCCGGCGGCATGCGTGGAGAGGTCCCCGGTGGGATGATGCCCGGCGAGATGATGCCGGGTGAGATGCCCGGAGAGGTTCCCGGCGCAATGGGGCCTGGCATGGGCCAGGTGGGTGCGGCCGCGGAGCCGCCGCCGAAGATCGAGGCGCTGCGGGTGCTGATCGTGACCGACAAGGGGGCCATTGACTCCGGCGCCCTGGAGCTGGCGGACCAGATCGAGGTCGTCGAGGGCTGGAAGCAGATCGTGGTGCCGCTGAGCGTCTTCGGCGGCAACGTGGACCTGTCGGGCTCGAAGATCGAGCACGTGGCCCTCCTCGGCGACGTGGAGGAGACCTTCTGGGTCGGCGAGTTGACCCTCGGCTACGAGGAGCAGCCGCTGGTGGCCGACGCCGGCGAGAACATTGTCACGAAGGTTGAGGAGATCACCCGCTTTGAGGCCGCCCCTCAGGCCGAGGGTGTCCAGGCCAGCTACGTGTGGGACTTCGATGCGCTCGACGGCATCGAGGAGGAGGGCTACGGGCGGGACCCGACCTGGACCTTCCTGACCCCAGGATACTACACGGTAACGCTCAGGGTGAGTGATCCCCAGGGCGAGAAGGTCGATCGGATGGACACTGTTGAGGTCAAGGTCGAGGAGTAGCGTTGGCCGTCACACGCTGATTGGCGCATAAGGCCCCCGGAGTCCGCGGAGGGTCTTTTGCGTTTCCGGGGAGGTCCGGTCGAGGCACCATGGGCGTCGAGCGCACAACGCTGATCCGCGGCGGACGGGTGATCTGTCCCGCCAGTGGGATCGACGAACGGTGTGAGGT
>JBNGDZ010000448.1:0-4373 GCA_049975765.1 Armatimonadota bacterium | reverse complement strand
TGCTCAGGCAGCTTGCCTGCCGCGCCTTCTCCCGCGCTCGGGAGAACACGGGGAAGAGGATCGCCGCCAGAATGGCGATGATCGCGATCACGACCAGCAACTCAATCAACGTGAAACCTCGTCGCATACTACACATCTCCTCTCGTCGCACTGGGTCCATCAACGGCGATTTCGTCGCGAACGAACCTTTCTCCTCCTATCGCAAGCGGATTCGGGGAGGTCGGCGTGGACTGAGTGCCCACGCCACGTCCCCTCACAGGCGCGAACCTGCGCTCACTATGTAGTATACCATACCGGGGCGCCTGTCAACCTCGGAGCCCACTTCTCTGCGCATTCGCGCCCTCGCCAGCAGGCGCGAGCGAGGTGTCGATGGGTCTCGTCACACCTTGGCACGCCCCGGTGAACTCCTCCATCATGGGAGGCAGGCGCCCTCGCCTGCGGGCCGAAGGCCCGCTCCGCGCGGCAGCGGCCGCCGTCGCGCAGGCGCATGCTCGCGCGCAGAGGCCGGACCGCCGTCCGGGCCGGCCTTTGCTCACGCGCGCCCATCCACCGCCGCCGCGTGTCGGCCGGCCTTCGGGTCGCCTGCAGCGGAGACCAGGCCGCCGGCGTCAATGCAGAGCATCACCGGTGCGGCGATGGCATCAGAGGTAGTGGACACAGCGTGGCCGCGACGTGCCAGTTCGCCGCGGGTATCGTCCGGCACCTCTGTGTTGAGTTGCAGGCTCGCCGGCACCTTGAAGGCTTTGTGGCGATCCGGATCGGAATCGAAGGAGTTCTCCATGTGGTCGGTGCTGAAGCGCGGCCGCGTGACCGCCTCGTCAGGGCTCATCCCGAACTCGACGTGGTCCAGCAGCAGGTTGAGCGTGGTCTGGTCCTGCAGGTCCCCTCCCGCCACGCTGATGGCGGCGATGGGCCGCCCGTTGCGCGTCACCAGCGTGGGCGTGAGGGTCACCCGCGGGCGCTTGCCCGGCTGGATCCGGTTCGGATGGCCCGGCGCGGTGTTCATGCTCCGCAGGCGGTTGCCCCCCGTGACGCCCGTCGCCGGGTCGGGCTGATTGCCGACCAGGTTGCAGCTCGGCGTGGCGGCCACCACATTCCCCCACCGGTCCGCGACCACGCAGGTGGTGGTGTCGGATATGGGCGTGTCCGCCTCATTCGCGCCCGGCTGCGACGAGGCCAACAGCGGCTCCATCCGCACCGGATCGCCCGGCCGCCGCTCGCGGGAGGCCGCCTCCATGTCGATCAGCGGCCGCCTGATGCGCGAGTACTCGTCCGATAGCAGCCTCCCCATGGGCACGCCCACCAGGGCGGGGTCACCGTACCAGGAGTCCCGGTCGGCGTAGGCCAGCTTCATCGCCTCCGTGACGACGTGAATGTAGTCCGCCGACAGGTGGCCCATCTCGCGCAGCTCGTGGTCCTCCAGCAGCCGCAGCGTCTGGCAGAGCACCGGCCCCTGGGTCCAGGTGCCGCACTTGTGCACCACGTAGCCGCGGTAGCTTACCGACACCGGCTCCTCCACCGTCGTCACGTGCGCCGCCAGGTCCCGCTTGCGCAGGAATGAGCCGGTCTGCTCGTACCAGCTCACGAGGTCATCGGCGATGTCGCCGATGTAGAAGCGATCCCGCGCCGCGCGCAGCTTCCGCTCCCGGCTGCCGACGGTCTGCCGCTCCGCCTCCGCCATCCTGCGCAGCGTGACCGCCAGCGCCGGGTGCCAGTCGCTGTCCCCGGCCTCGAGCAGCCTCAACGTCGGCGCCACGACCTCCTCGAAGCTGCGGGTGCCATAGATCGCCAGCGCGGTCAGACACAGGTGCAGGGCGCCGGGCACGGGCATGGCCCGATAGCCGCCCTGATCGGGGATGCCGTTGGCGTAGTACCAGTCGATGGCGGCCCGGTCCAGCGGAGCGCCGCCCACGCCACAGAGGACCGTGTTTCGCCGGCTCTCCGCCTCGTGGATGATGAGCGGGATCTCGCCCCCGATGGCGAATGAGCCGTAGTCGGTGACGGCCAGCGCCAGCAACGTGGCGACGGCCGCGTCGGCCGCATTGCCTCCCTCCGCCAACAGATCAATGCCGGCCGCGACCGCCTCCGCGCCTCCCGCCGCGACCGCGCCCTCGGTCCCTGAAGCCTTCCAGCCGATCTCTGTCCTGTCCACCGAATCCCTCTCTCGCCGCATCTTTCGCTCGAGCCACGCCGCCACGCCGCCGCGTTAAGTTGACTGTGCCCCCGTGATTGTCCTGCGACTCGCCATCGTTGTCTCGGACCAGCCGAGGTCTCCGCCCTTGTTCGCGGAACCTCTTGTGCAAGTCGCTCGCGGAGGGCCGTGCGCCCTGCCGGTCCGCGACGTGAAGATACCGACCCGCGAGGGAGGA
Organism: Armatimonadota bacterium; assembly: GCA_049975765.1. Lineage (GTDB taxonomy): Bacteria > Armatimonadota > Zipacnadia > Zipacnadales > UBA5352 > JAYENL01. The sequence goes on along the minus strand of JBNGDZ010000448.1, from coordinate 2,004 downwards.
AGCTGCGATGAATGCTGCCGACTGGCGGATGCTCTCGACCGCGCTGCTGGGCGCGCTAATGCTGGCCGGACTGCTCTGCGGGAGCGGGCCGGCGCGTGCGCAGCAGACCGGCGACCCCGCCGTGCTGCACGTGGCGCCCCACGGCAATGATGCCTGGTCCGGCAGGCTGGCCGAGCCCAACGAGGCGGGCACGGACGGGCCGCTGGCCACCCTGGAGGGCGCCAGGAATGCCGTGCGCGATCTGCGCGCCGGTGGCACGGGAGGTCCTGTGCGCGTGCTGATGCATGAGGGCGTCTACGAGCTGCCCCGGCCGCTGGTCTTCGAGGCGGAGGACGGCGGCACCGACGAGGCCCCCGTCCGCTACGAGGCCGCGGAGGGCGAGGAAGTCACGCTGCGCGGCTCGCGCGGCGTGGTGGGCTGGGAGCCGTGGCGGGGCGAGATCTGGCGCGCCGACCTGGTCGCACAGGGCCTGGAGGGCGTGCGCTTCCACCAGCTCTTCCACGGCGGGCGGAGGCAGACCCTGGCACGCCACCCCAACGCCGATCCCGGGCGTCCGCGCACCGGCGGCTTCATCTACGTGGAGGACAGGGGCCCGACGCCCGCGGAGCAGTTCATCTACGCCGAGGGCGACATCCCCTTCGGCGCGTGGGAGGACATCTCGCAGGCGGAGGTCTGGACGGTGTTCGGCCGCGGCTGGAACTTCGCCCTCACTCCTATCGCCGAGGTCGATCGGGAGCGGCGGATCATCACCACGCGGCGGGTCCGCCGGCCCTTCGAGCGCATGAACCGCTACTTCATCCAGAATGTGCTGGGCGCGCTCGACGAGCCGGGCGAGTGGTTCCTGGACTACGAGACGAGCGTGCTCTACTACTGGCCGCCGGACGGGCGCCCGCAGGACGGCGAGGTCCGCGTGCCGGTCCTCGACAGCCTCATCGAGGTCGCCGGCTCCATGCCCTACCCGCATGGCTACCTGAAGGTGGGGCATGACATGTCGCGTGAGCAGTTCCCCATGCCGGAGGACGCGCCGCCGGAGGAGCCCGTGGAGCACCTCTGGTTCCGCGGCCTGAGGCTGGAGGAGGCGCGGCAGGACGGCTTCCGGCTCACGGGCGCGCGCCGCTGCGAGATCGTCGGCTGCACCGTCACGAACGTGGGCAACGTCGGTATCAACCTCGGCGGCGTCGCCAACGCTCACGAGGAGGTCGGCAACCCCCGCGTGACCCCCGCGGAGGGCTTCTCCGGGGGCGTCGGCGGCGGAGGCCAGAACCTGCTCTTCAACGACCCCTGCATGGCCTGCAGGGTCATCGGCTGCGACGTCTACGACGTCGGCTCGGATGGTATCTTCCTGTACGGCGACGGCAACCAGGCCGAGAACAACCATGTCTTCAACTCCGGGCTCTTCGACAAGGACGGCGCCTGCATCAACCTCTGGGGCGAGGAGAACGTGGCGCGGCGGAACCATCTGCACGATGTCCCGCGCAACGCGGTCTTCCTCAAGGGCGCCCGGAACGTGGTGGAACTCAACGAGATCCACCACACAATGCTGGAGACCTGTGACGGCGGGGCCATCCGCATGTGTCAGCGCAACCTGGCGCTGCGAGGCAACGTCATCGCGCACAACCGCATCGTGGACACCATCGGCTACGGCTACCCCGGCAGCAGCCGCATCTTCCAGTCGCCCTACTACTCCTGGGGGGTCTATCTGGACGACTTCACCTGCGGCACGCGCGTGCTGGGCAACATCATCGTGCGCACGGGCCGCGGCGGGCCGATGCTGCATGGCGGCAGTGACAACCTCGTGGCGAACAACATCATCGTGGACGCCGGCGACTACGGGGTAGAGATCGCGCCGATACGCGACCGCCCCGTCTCCGGCAACCGCGTGGAGCGCAACGTCATCGCCTGCGACGGAGCCGAGGCGTGGGTCTACCGCTGCACGAGGTGGGTGGAGGGGGCCGTGAGCTTCAGCCGCAACCTGGTCTGGACGCGCGGCGAGCCGGCGCGGGT
>JBNGDZ010000447.1:0-4375 GCA_049975765.1 Armatimonadota bacterium | reverse complement strand
TGTCCTGACTGAGCGGCACGAGTTTCAGATCCAGGCGGCTCTCAAGCACCGGTCCCGCCAGGCCCGGCGTCGCGCGCTCCGGGAGGCCCTCGGGGACCGGCAGCGCCAGGTGGTCCTGGCCCAGGCGGTCACCGTCCTCGCTGTAATGGATGACGCGGACGGAGAGGCTGTCGTTGCCGGCCTGCTGGGCCTCGATCAGCGCGGCCAGCAGTTCCGGAGGGGTGTCCACCGGCTGGCCGCCGGCCCGCTCGAAGCGATCGTAGCGCTGCAGCCCTGCCCTGTCGGCAACTCCCCCGGCCTCCACGTCTGCGATCAGCAGGCTGTGGCGCATGTCATCCAAGGCCAGCACCCGGTCGCCGGCCTGCAGACCAGCCGCCTCGGCGGGGCTGTCAGGAAGCACCTTGGCGATGTTGACCTCGTCGCTGGGAAAGACCGGGATGCCGGCGAAGACCCCTATGGCGATGAAGGCCAGGGCGGCCAGGACCACGTTCATCACTGAGCCGGCGACCAGCACAACCCCCCCCATCCACCGCGGGAAGGTGTGGAAGCCGCGCTCCTGGGGCTCGGCTCCGGGCTCCATGCCCGTGATACGCACGTAGCCCCCGAGCGGGATGGCATTGATGCGGTACACGGTCTCGCCGCGCCGGAAGCCCCACAGCCGCCAGCCGAAGCCCAGCGCGAACTCCTCCACCTTCATCCCGATGAGCTTCGCGAAGACGAAGTGCCCCAGCTCATGGAAGAAGACGCAGGCGCCCAGCACCACCCCGACGCCGAGAATGCCCTTGATGGTCTCCTGCATTCGGTCTACGCTCCGTGTGTGAGGCGCCGGGCGCCTCTCTCCTGGGATCCGTCCGCCCGCGGGCACGACTTACTTTTCACGGGCAGTCTCCGTGGTACGGGCACTTTTGTCCATGCGCCGTCGCCGGATTGGCTCGAGATGACGCGGTCAGGGACGACCTTCGGCCACTCGACCCACCGGCGGTCTTACAGCAGGCCGCGGACGTAGCCCCGGGCCCACTTGTCGGCCTCCTCCACGTCCGCGAGGCTATGGGGCTCGAAGGGCTGATGCTCCTCCAGGGCCCGCTCGATCAGCTCCGGTATGCGCAGGAAGCCGATGCGCCCGTCCAGGAAGGCGCTGACGGCTACCTCATCGGCTGCATTGAGTACGGCCGGGTAGGTGCGGCCGGCGCGTGCCGCAGAGAATGCCAGCCGCAGGCATGGGAAGCGTTCCGTGTCCGGCTCCGCGAAGGTCAGTGAGCCGATCTCCGGCAGCGACATCCGCGGCAGCTCGTTCTCAAGACGGTCGGGATACAGCAGCGCGAACTGGATGGGCACGCGCATGTCCGGCAGCCCCATCTGGGCGATAACCGAGCCGTCCTGGAACTGGACCATAGAGTGGATGATGCTCTGGTGGTGCACGACCACCTCGATCTGGCGCACCTCCACGCCGAACATCCAGCGGACCTCGAACACCTCGAAGCCCTTGTTGGCCAGGGTGGCGGAGTCGATGGTCACCTTCTGACCCATCTGCCATGTGGGGTGGTCGAGTGCCCGCTGAGGGGTGACGTTGTGCAGCTCCTCGGCCGAGAGATCCGAGAACGGGCCCCCGGAGGCGGTGAGCAGTATCTTCTCCACCTCCGAGGAGCGCTCCCCGCGCAGGCACTGGAAGATGGCGGATATCTCGCTGTCGATGGGGAGCAGCACCGCCCCGCTCTGGCGGGCGGTCTCGGTGACGATGCGGCCGGCGGCCACCAGGGGCTCCTTGTTGGCGAGCGCGCAGTCGATGCCCGCCTCCAGGGCCACCATCAGGGGACGGAGGCCGGCCACTCCGGAGATCGCCCCGACCACGAGGTGGGGCTCGCACGCCTCCACCAGCTCGCAGATGCCGTCCGCGCCCGCGTAGACGCGCGCCTCGACGGCGTCGAGCCCCCCTGCGGCACGCTCATCGGCCAGGGCCAACAGCGAGACGCCGAACTGTTGGGCCTGCTCCGCCAGGCGGCGGGCATTTCGCCCGGCCGCCAGCCCCACCACCTCCAGCCGATCCGGGTGAGCGCGAATCATCTCAAGCGTCTGCTCGCCGATGGAGCCCGTGGAGCCGAGGACGAGGACTCTCCTGGTCTGCTGGCTCACGGGCCGACGCCTCCCCGGACGCGAGACGGGCGGTCAGAACTCCGGCCAGATGTACCGCTCGGTGCGCTCGATCTCGGGAGCCGGCCCGGGCGCCCTCTCAAGGGAGCCGGGGACGGGCTCATAGGCGAAGCTGGCTGCGTGCTCCAGGTCCCGGCGGATCTCCCACTGCCGGTTGCGCTGATGCAGCCAAAGCTGCTTCTCGATCTTCTCGACATGTCCATCATAGTACGCCAGCGTAACGTGTGGATGGAAGTACTCATCCACCGCCAGCGGTATGAGCCCCTCGCTCACATGAGCCTTCGAGTAGCTGAGCAGCCCGCGGTCGAGATACAGGTACGAGACGGTCGAGTCCGTCGGATCGGACGGGCACTTGCGGGGATCGAGCCGGCCTCCCGGCTCCACCCGCGCCTCGTCCACCTGTGGATTGCTGATGTAGGGCCAGATGGCCTCATGCCAGTTGCCAGGCAGTGGGCCGGCGTCGTGGTCGATGGTGTACATGTCGATGGCCGCGGCCAGCTCCCTGAGCTTGGCCATGCACCTGGTCTCGTAGGTCGGCTGGCGCGCCTGCAGGAGAGCCGGCAGCAGGATCGCGACCACGATCAGGATGATGACCGGGGCAACCAGGAACTTGGCCGCGGTGAGCCACCTGCGCGTCCATGCGGCCTCGTGCCCCCCGGGAAGCTCGCCGGGCTCTCCCCCGGTGTGACTGGGCCTGACATCGCGCTCGCCCTGACCGGAACGATAGAACTGCATGATGGCTCACCGTCCCGCGACGCGCCTGTTGCGATGGCCTGCCGCCGAGCGCCCCACCGCCTCCGCACTAATCGTTTCTCCGCGCGCCCTGCAGACTCCTTGCTCCATGCCGCGCAGCCGCGCCCGCCGGCGGTCATCGTGGCATCCTCTAGGAGTTGTTGCGGAATGTCTCCTTGGCCATCGCCATGAACTCCGCGTTGTCGGCGGTCTTCCTGATGCCGGAGATGAGCGTCTCGGTGGCAGCCTCCATGTCCATGGCATGCAGGGCCTTGCGCAGCTGCCAGATGCTCTGCATCTCCTCGTCGTCGAACAGCAGCTCCTGATGGCGGGTGCTGGACAGCTCGATGTTGATGGCCGGGAAGATGCCGCGGTCCGCAAGCTGGCGCGAGAGCACCAGGTCCATGTTGCCGGTGGCCTTGAACTCCTCGAAGATCATGTCGTCCATGCGGCTGCCGGTCTCGACGAGGATGGTGGCGAGAATGGTCAGCGAGCCGCCGTCCTCGATATTGCGGGCGGCGCCGAAGAAGCGCTTTGGGCGATAGAGGGCGGTGGGGTCAAGGCCCCCGGAGAGGGTGCGGCCGCTGGGCTCTACGGTGAGGTTGGAGGCTCGGGCCAGGCGGGTGATGCTGTCGAGCAGCACCACCACGTGCTCGCCGTGCTCCACCAGGCGCTTGCAGCGGGCCTGCACGAGCTCCATGACGTTCATGTGATCCTCGGGCATCCGGTCGAAGGTGGAGGCGACGACCTCGCCGTCCACGGAGCGGTCGATGTCCGTGACCTCCTCGGGCCGCTCGTCGATCAGCAACACGATCAGCCGCAGGTCGTTGTAGTTGGTGGTCAGGGAGTTGGCGATCTTCTTGATGATGGTGGTCTTGCCGGCCTTGGGCGGAGCGACGATGAGGCCCCGCTGGCCGCGGCCGATGGGCGTGATCAGGTCCATGAACCGCCCGGTAACGTTGTCCGGCCCATCGGTCTCGAGACGGAGGCGGTCCTGGGGGTAGATGGGGACGAGGTCCTCGAAGGCCGGCCGGTGGCGGGCCTCGTCCGGCTCCCGCTCGTTAATGGTCTGCACCCGCAGCAGCGACCAGTAACGTTCGTTCTCCTTGGGCGGGCGGACCGGGCCGGAGACCAGGTCGCCGGTGCGCAGGCCGAAGCGCTTGATCTGGGTGTCGGCCACGTAGATGTCGGTCAGCGGCTTCTGCTTGCGCTCATCCACACGCAGAAAGCCCCGGCCGTCGGGCATGATCTCCATGATCCCGTAGCCGTGCCGGTGGCCGTTCTCCTCGCTCTGCGCCACGAGGATCTTCAGGCACAGGTCGTGCTTCTTGAGCCCCGAGGTCTTGTTGATGCCCAGCTCGTCGGCCATCTTCCGGAGCTCCTGGACGGTCTTCTCTTTCAGTTCAGCAAGATCCAGCATCTGCACATCGCACCTCGCGACGCGTCGCTGCGGCTACGTCTCATTGGGATTGATACAGTTCCGGACGGAGAACCC
>JBNGDZ010000446.1:0-4391 GCA_049975765.1 Armatimonadota bacterium | reverse complement strand
TCGCTGGCCCTCTCGCTGATCGTCGCACTGCTTCTCGCCGGCTCCCTGCCCGCGGGCGCGGTTGAGCTGCCGATGGGCCCTCTCACCCTCACCATCGCTCCCGACGGCGCCGTCTCCGGCGTGCGAGTGGGTGACCGGGACCTGACCGCGGGCCCGGCCGTTGCCGTTGGAGGCTTCGCGGTCCGCGACCACAACGCGGGCGAGCAGTTCACGCCGCTGCGCGGTGAGATCGACGACGGCCGGTTCGCGGTGGCCTCCGATGAGGCGGGCGTCACTGTGGACGCCACCGTGACCCGGCATGAGCGGGCCCTGGAGATCGCCGGCACGCTGCGCTCGAGTGCCGATCCGCCCCGGTGCCTGACGCTCCGCTTCGGACTGCCCGTGGACCTGACCGGCTGGCGCTGGCACCGCGACCTGGACGCGGAGCGAGCCATCGAGGCGCCGATGCTCTACCGCAACGGCATCCCCAGCACCTGGGGCAGCGGGTGGATGGACCTGTGGCCGCTGGCGGCGGTCAGCGGCGAGGGCACGACCATCTGCCTGGCGACCCGCATCGACGAGCCACGCCTGCTGCGCTTTGCCTACGATGCGGAGAGCGACCTGCTGATGATCGAGTTCGACATCGGACTCTCGGAGCACTCCGACCGCTTCGCGACCGAGGCCCCGTTCCGGTTCTTCCTCTACGCGCTCGACGCACCGACCGGTCTGCGCGGCGGCCTGGCGCGCTACTACGACCTGTTCCCGGAGCTGTTCGTGGAGCGCACGGAGAAGGTGGGCGGCTGGTTCGCGTGGGGCGACATCGCGACGCACGAGCCCCCGCTGTCGGACTACGGCCTGATGTTCCACGAGTCGCCGGAGTCCACCGAGGCGACCGAGCACGACGTGCTGCTCGGGCTGGTTCCGATGCCCTACATCGAGCCGGGCATGTACCAGCTTCATTTCGGCGATCGGGAGGAGAGGCCCACGCGCGAGGACGTCCTCGACCGCCTGCGTACCTACGCCGACCCTGGGTTCACCGGCCGCATCTGGTCCGCCGAGCCGGCCACCACGCCGGAGCAGGAGGAGCTCAAGCGCAGGCTCTGTCAGGCCGTGCTGGCCTCCGGCGTGCGGGACCCGCAGGGAGAGCTCGTCATTGCGAGCATCGGGCAGTACAGTTGGGTGCAGGGCAGCAGGTGGGCCGCGCAGCTCGCCTGCGTGCTGGATCCCGACATCCCCGATGGCCGGGGGCAGTATCTCCTCGATCACGCCCGCGAGCATGTGCTGGAGAATCCGCTGATGGAGGGCGCCTACCTGGACTCGTGGTCGGCGCACTTCAGGCAGTGCAGCTACGGCCCCGACCACCTCGCCGCCGCCGACATCCCGCCGGTCTTCGCCGGCGATCCACCACAGCCGTGCGTGGCGATGCCCTTCGCCGCCATCGAGTATGTGGGGGCGCTTCGCGAGCTCATCGGCGAGGATCGAGTGATGCTCCCCAACCTCTACCACTTCGCCGCGCCCTACCCCTTCCACCAGTTCGATGTGCTGGGGAAGGAGCACTGGGTGGCGCCGACCGGATGGATGATGCAGAGCTTCCGGGCGCTGGGCCGGCACAAGGTCGTCACGCAGCTCCCGGCCTACGAGGACGCTGAGACGCAGTTTCTGCGCCGCATGCTGCTGTACGATGTCTTCCCCGGCGGCTACGCGCGCCGACCGGATAATCCCCCCGCGGGCATGCGCGAGGACTACCGCCGGCTCCTGCCGTGGCTGCGTCTGCTTCATCGCCTGCGCTGGCAGCCGATCACGGGCGCGGCCGCCGAGGAGGCCGACCTGCACGTCGAGCGCTACGGCCAGCCCGGCGGCCCGCTGGTCCTCGTGGTGCACTCGCCATACGTGGGCCGCCGCGCGCACCTTCGGCTCGACGCCGCCACGCTGCGCATCGCCCCCGGCGCGTGGTGCGCCGACCCGCTGGACGATCAGCCGCTGTCGTGGGAGCGCGCGGACGGAGAGCTGCGCGTGGAGGCGGCGGTCAGAGCCGGGGACGTGCGCATGATCGCGGTGGGCGAGACCGCCGACCACCGGAGGCTGCTTCGGATGCTGGCGAAGGACCGCGTGGCCGACGCCCACCTGTGCCTCCGCGAGTACCGCATGAGGCACGGTGAGGAGCATCCCGCGGAGTCGCTGTTCGAGATGCACCGGGAGACGCTGGCCACGCCCTGGCTGCTGGGCGTGACGGAGGCGCTGGTGGGCGATGAGCCGACGGTCGTGAGGGCCCGACAGCTCGCCGAGGCGGCGCTGGAGCAGCTTCGCGTCACCGAGGACCTGCGCGCCCGGGAGCCTGAGGCCGTGCCGGAGCCGCCTCGCGGCGCGCTGATGCTCGAGCTGCCCTACCGGGAGGACTTCGAGCGACCGCTGGATCGCGACATCTGGGGCTGGCCGGAGGATGAGCCCGGGGTGCGCCTGGCGGACGGGAGGCTGGAGCTTGAGATCGCGCAGGGGCGGAGCGCGGGCCTCGCGATGAAGCGGTTGGTTGACTTCTCAGCCGAGCCGCTGCAGCTCGACTGGGACTTCCAGTACAACCGCTCCGGCGGCGACTACTACCTGATGCTGCAGTTCAGCCTGCAGCCGCCGGTTGAGGGCAGCCAGGACGTCTTCCGCATCCGCCTCGACCCCGGCATCAGCATGCGCGTGGAGAACGGCGAGACCGCTCCCTCGAACTACACCATATCGCTGACTCCATACACCAGCTACGAGACCAACGTACCGCATCACCTGGCCCTGCAGATCGGCCCCGAGCAGTACGCGCTGTGGATCGACGGGGAGCTGCACGGCCGCGGCCGGCATCGCCTGGGCTTCACGCACGGGCGCTTCACCGCGGGGGTATACAGCGGACACGGCGGCTTCGGGGATGTGTGCTGGATGGACAACCTGCGCATCCGCGGTATCGAGCGCCTTGGCGACGCGCCGCTGCCCTGAGGGCCGCATTCGGCCGGCTCTCAGCCATGAACTGACGCCTGCCGGCCGTTGCCGCGCCGTTTGGAACGGCCGGTCTCCGCTCCGGCCCGCCCGTCTGGCGTTACCACGCCGTTTGGAGGGGCCGGTCTCCGCCCCGGCCCGGCCGTTTCTCAGCCGTAGTCCCCTCGCGCGAAGAAGCGCCACTCGCGGCGGCCCGTCGCCAGCTCGCGGGCCAGTTCCGCGGCCTTGCTCACTGACGCCTGCACCTGCGGATGCAGCGTGCTCCCCGGCACGATCTCAGCCGGCTCCACCCCCAGGATGAGGATATCCGGTCCGTTGGTCATGCGCATCGCGGCCAGCTCCAGGCTGTCGATGAGCGCCATGTCATCGAGGCCGGAGATGTAATCCGCCTCGGCCTCCGCGGAGGCCGGCGGCAGCGCGTGGATCGTCCCCGGCTCGTCGCCCAGCGCCATCGCTGTGAGGATGATGGCACACTCGGCGTCGTCCAGGGCCGCGGCCAGGTCGAAACCCTCAGTGCCGGCCCGGTGCACGGTCACCTCCTCGGGCAGCAGCTCGCCCTGAAGCTCCTCGGCGATCATCAGGCCCACGGCGTCATCCCGCCGCCGCTCGTCGCCCACGCCGATGATGCTCACGCGACTCTGCGGTGCGTCTGTGACGTCCACGGTCTCCACCTCAGTCCGATGGCTCAGCAGATTCTCGGCAGTAGCTCCCCGGCAGGCAGATCAATGAGGCGCGACGTTCCCAGCGGCGTCCTCGCCGCCACTCGTCCCGCTGGACCGTCGCCGACCTCGCCGATCAGCGCGGCCTTCCGCCCCAGAGGGTGCTCACGCATCGCGCCCAGGACGTCATCTGCCGCCTCCGGCGCGACGATCGCCAGCAGCTTCCCCTCGTTGGCGATCTCCAGGGGGCTCATCCCCAGCAGCTCACACGCACCCTGTACTTCGGGACGGACGGGTATGGAGACCTCCTCGATGTGCATGGAAACCTCGGAGGCCAGCGCGATCTCGTTGAGAGCGGCCGACAGGCCGCCCCGGGTCATGTCCCTCAGCGCCCGCACGCCCCCGCGGCCGGCTGCGCAGATAGCCTCCGCGAGGGTCAGCAGCGAGGCGCAGTCGCTCTCGATGGTCTGAGCCAGCGACAGCTCCTCGCGCGCCGCGAGGATCGCGATGCCGTGGTCGCCGAGCGTACCGTTGACCAGAATGCGGTCGCCGGGCCGGGCGGCCCCCGCCGAGGGCGCGGGCTCGGCGAAGCGCCTCCCGACCCCCGTGGTGGTGATGAAGATGCCGTCGGCGGCCGAGCGCCCCACCACCTTGGTGTCGCCGGTCACCACGTGCACGCCGTCGTGGTCGCACGCGTCGCGAATGGAGCGCACGATTCGCCGTAGGTCCTCCATCGCCAGGCCCTCCTGGATGATCAAAGCCAGGCTCAGCCACCGGGGC
>JBNGDZ010000445.1:0-4392 GCA_049975765.1 Armatimonadota bacterium | reverse complement strand
GGCCGGGGAAGCTCATCACGAATGCCCGCGGCTGCTCGGCCGGATAGAGGCCGGTCAGCCAGGCGCCCCGATGCGTCACCAGCGAGCCGGCGAGCTGCTCGACAGTCACGACGTCGATGACCTCGCCCTCCTGGGGCGGGCTGTCGATGTTCGCCAGCATCGTCTCAAGGTCCAGCTCATCCTCCCTCTGGGCGATGCGCCTCCCCAGCGCCTCCTGCCGCCTCTGCAGCTCGGCGCGCCAGAAGTCCACGCCGCCCTCGGCGCGCTGCAGCCAGTACTGCTCGTAGCTGTCCATCGCCTGCAGCCCGGACAGCGCCTCCGTCATCTGCGCCACCTGCTGGTGCAGCCTCGGGCGCGCGGCCTCGCACAGCTCCTCGACGCCCTCGGTGTCGTCCGCCCGCATTCGCGCTAAGACCTGCGCCTCGTGCGCGGGCCACCAGTCCTCCGGCCGCTCCCTCAGGTCGATCAGCACGCGGGCGGCCTCAAGCTCCGCCCGCATCGGCTCCAGGAAGTGCTCCTCCAGCCGCTCCTGTGCGAGCAATGAGCCCTCCGGCGCGGTCCGGGCGATGCTCGCGGCGAGCTGCTGCAGGCCCTCGATCCGCTCCCGGGCCTGTGATCGGTCGCTTGAGTCCTTCAGCCGCGGCGGGAAGTTGCTGGCCGGATCGGGGCGCCGATCCGGGAGCTCGAACTGCTCCTTGAGCTCGTGCAGGCCGTCGTCAAGCTGCATCATCGACTCCACGTTGCCGGGTCCGTAGACGGTGCGGTAGATGGCCCGCCGCGTCGCCTCGAAGTCATGCCCCTCGGGATCCCAGGCCCAGATGCCGAGGACGCGAGAGGTGTACTCCGGCTGCCAGCCGCCCCACATCATCACGGTGTCGGTGTTGCGCGGGGCGTCGCGCAGGTCGTCGTACTGGGGGCTGTGCCACCCCCAGGTCAGCGGCGGGACCTCCATGTAGGAGGGCAGCTCGTCGGGGCGGAAGGACTGCCCCCCGTAGCTGCCGTGCGTGAAGCCCGCGTCGGTCCGCGGCCAGTTGTGCCACCACGCGGGCAGGCTCTGCAGGCCGATTCGCCGCGCCGCGGCCACGTCCTCGGCCTTCGGCGGCCGGGTGAAGAACCACGTCGCCTCCGCCATGCCCGGCACCTGCGCCATCTCGCGGTTGAAGTCGGTCTCGATCTGCTGGTAGGAGCCCGAGGGGGGCGTGGTGGCGATCCTCCGGCCGGTGATACCATGCCCCTGGCCAAGCTCGATCACCCGCCGGGCCAGGTCGGTCGTGCCCTCGCCGCCTCCCGGATCGTCGAAGGAGATCCAGAGGCCGTCAACGCCCAGGCCGATCAGCGCCTCGAAGGTACGGATGGCGCCGTCGAACTGCTCCGGCTTCACGCCACAGGAGACGGTGCCGAAGACGAACAGGCCGCGCCGGTGGGCCTCCTCGATGCAGCGGCCGATCTGCTCATGGTCGAGTTCGGCATCCGGCCCGTAGCCGAAGGCGCCCTCGCGCACGTCGACAAAGTTGAGCCCCGCCCAGAGGTAGGCGTCCAGCACGCCGGGAACCAGGTGCGCCGAGACGCGCGTGTAGGGCCTGCCGCGCCATGGGATGCTCGGCCAGTCGCGTATGGACACGCCCGGCAGCTCCAGTCCGTCGGCACCGTCGCGAAGGAGTCGGAACAGCGTCTGCGCGCCGTAGATCACGCCGCGATCGTTGGCGCCGCACACCAGGATTGTCCCCGGTTCGTCCAGCACCTCCACGGCGTAGGCGTCCTGGCGGCCGAACTCTATGCCCCGCTCGCGGCACAGCTCCGCGACGCGCTCGCTGGTGGACGCCTGGCCCAGCAGGATGATCGGCCCGCCTGCGGCGCGTGCCTCGCCCCCGGCGGCCAGCGGAAGCTCCACGCCGAAGCGCCTGCGCACAAGCTCCTGCAGGCGCTCGGCGGCGTACCGCTCCGGCGCCGTCGCCTGATCCCCGAGCAGGATCGTCGTCTCCTCCGGCGGCAGCAACATGGCTCGCTCAGAGGTCCTCAGTTCCTTGGGCGCCGGCACCAGCTTCAGCTCATCTGCAGCATGGCTGAGCATCAAGGGTCCCACGATCATCACCGCGATCATGCACAGTCTCATCGTACGAACCTCCCCGGTATGTGGTGCAGACGAAGGACAACGGGCAGCACTGCGGCGCGCCGGCTGGCGTGGCGGGCCGCCGGGGTCACTCGTTGGGCAGCACCTGCCGCAGGTCGGTGATCGCCTCCGCGATCCTGGCGCGCTCCCGCAGAAGGTCCCGCGGGTCCTTGGAGTAGTTGGTGGGGCTCTCCGCCAGCCGGTCTGGCGCCGCCAGTGCAGCCCGGGCCTGCGAGAGGAGCCCCGCCAGCCGCTGCCGCTGCTCTCCCTGCAGGCGTCCGAGGCGCTGCTCACCGCGCGCCACAAGCTGCTTCAGGGTCCAGATGTACTCCAGGTCCTCGAGGCCATCGCGCAGTATCTCCAGCCGCAGCGTGATGACGGGCCCGTCCAGGACGGGCTCGTCGGAGGGCTCGCGGCACGCCGGGTACATGAAGAACCCGTCGCCGTTGCCGTGGAAGCGCTCCCCGGAAGGATCGACGGCGGCGACGTTCTCCCAGGGGTTGCGTCGCCACGATGTCGTCTGCCAGTAGAGGGAGCCCTCCACGTTGTACTTGTCCATCATCCAGAAGCGGATGCGATGGTTGATGGCCGGGTGATCGATGAAGTTGTTCGGGTAGGGGGCGCGCGGCCCGCAGCAGACGTACCACCACATCTCGTCACCCGCCTGCTGCCGCTGCCGGGCCACCTCCGGATCGAAGCGGCTCAGCAGCGGCACCCACAGGTCCACGTGGCCGACCAGCGGCTCCTCCACCTGCTCGGTAAGCAGCCGCTTGAGCCCCGGGCAGCTCTCCGCCAGCACCTGCATGCCCTCCACCACGTAAGGGTAGTCATCCTCCTTGGGCTCGTCGAACCAGTAGGCGTAGGCCTTCCCCAGCCAGCCTCGCTCCCGCAGGTGCTCGATGATGGGGCGGAAGACGCGCCTGTGCACCTGCCGGTACTCGGGCGTGAAGCGTTGATGGCCCGCCAGGTGCCCCGGCATGCACGGCAGGCGGAAGCTGGTGAACTCCCACTCGTCGAGGTACTTCTCGGCTGCCGCGTCGAACTCGAAAAAGTCGTGGCGGATCTGTATGTGCTCCCTGACATCCGCCTCGAGCCTGGCGCCCTCGAGCGGCTGCAGCGAGGCGGGCTCCTCGGCCGCTAAGGCCTCCCTGAGCTGGCTCGCCACCGAGAGCATCTCCTCCTCGCTCTCCGCCTCGCCGGCGAAGAACACCCTGGTCGGGCCGAAGCCCTCGGTCTCCTCACCAGGCTCCAGCCAGACCTCCCTGCGGCTGTAGAAGGACCTGGGCGGGTTGCCATCGAGCCTCTCAGCCGTGGTCAGGCCGGCGATCATCCGCCCATCCCGCGAGATCCATCCGGCGCAGCGCTGGCTCTCGATCGCCTGCGCGTCCTCCGCCGTCGGCTCGAGTATGTAGAAGTAGCCGCGAAGCTGGTAGCGCACGTCCGAGGTGTTCTTGAAGCCCACCATGCGCGCCGCCACCGCCGGCCTGCCGGCCGCGATGGCGAAGCGGAAGGTGATCTCGTAGCTTCTGTTCGCCGCTCCGCCGCCGATGCGAGCGCCGGTGACCTCCAGCACCCACCTGTCCGGGCCGCTCTCGAGGACTCTCACGTCCTTGAGCGTGTTGATCCCCGGCCACCCGACGCCGGTGCCCTGGTAGCCGACGCCCTCGCGCTCGAACTGCGTGACGGTATTGCTCAGCCGCCCCAGCGACTCGCCGTCGAGCGAGATGCTGAAGTAGGTATCGCTGAAGGTGTCGCAGACCAGCTCCATGTCGCCGGTCCTCAGCCGCCACCGCGGCCCATCGATGCTCCACCTGATGCCGTCGAACATGAACGGGTCGTAGGGCGATAGCCGGTGCCGCCACATCGCGCGCACGTACTTCCGGTAGACCTCGCGCCTCTGATCGACCGTCTCCAGGCCCAGCACGTCCCAGTGCGGCCGGACGCCGTAGGCGGTGCGCGTGTGCGTCTCATCGGTGAGCGTGAAGTCCAGCACGCGCAGGCGGATCGGCAGCTCGAAGGCCTCACGCTCGGCCGGCTCGACCTGAAGGGACCCGGCATACTGCCCGGCCGGCGTCCCCGGGGGCACGCGGACCGTCACCCACAGCACGGTGTTGCGCTCCGCCGGCAGATCGATGCTGCCATCCACCTCCACCAGCGGATCCGGGTAGAGCCCCTTGCTGCCAAAGGCGTCGCTGGGCTGCCGGACCTCCACATACTCCACGCGATACAGGTCCAGCGTGTGCTCGCCGATGACACCCGTCGGGCCGCGCAGGGGCGTGAGT
>JBNGDZ010000444.1:0-4414 GCA_049975765.1 Armatimonadota bacterium | reverse complement strand
GTCACCGCCGACGGGGCCGAGGCGCTGCCGGTGCTGCGCGAGATGCTCCACGCGGTCCATGCTGAGGCGCGGACTCAGGCGGCTCAGGCAGCCGGGCGTGTGGGTCCGCCGGCCCGGGAGCTGGCGGCCGATCTCGCCGGCGCGCTGAAGGACGGGAGCACGGCCGTGCGCGCTGCCGCAGCGACAGCCCTCGGTTCGGTCGGGCAGGGAGACGCTGAGGCGGGAGCGGCGCTGGCGGAGGCCCTCGGCAGTGAGACCGACCCCGACGTCGCGGCAGCCATGGAGCAGTCGCTCGGCGGCCTCGGCGGGGCGGCTGACCTGCGGGGTGTCGTGCGCATCGGCGGCGAGACGCCTGATGGCGACGAGCCCCCACAGCGTCCGCCTGCTGATCGTGAGGAGCCAGTGCGCACGGGCGGCGCCGAGCGACCGGTCGGGGATCGGCCCGTCGGCGATCGTCCCGTCTCTGACCGTGGAGAGGCCGGCGAGTTCCAGCGCACCGAGCGCGAAGGCCTCGTCAACGGCGGGACCGGCGATGAGATTGAACCCACCGGGGGCGCGGTGCAGGGAGAGGCCGGCGCCGGTCAGTGGGTGAGCGAGGCGCCCGGCGAGCTCATGGACTTCGGGCCTCCGCGCGCGCAGCCTCCCGATTCCGCACCCACCCCTCCGCCCGAGCCGACCCACGGCGGGAAGACCCTCACGCAGTGGATGGCTCAGCTCGATAGCGGTGACGTGGGCGAACGCCGGGAGGCGGCCATCGCGCTGGGGGAGCTGGGGGACGAGGCTCGCCTGGCGATCGGCCCGCTCAACCGGCTGAGGCTCTACGATCAGCACGAGAACGTCCGGCTGCAGGCGGCCCTCGCCCTGTGCAAGATACTCGGCGTCGCTCTGGGCGACGTCCTCGCGAAGCCGCCCGACGCCGGAGGCGGTGGAGAGCAGGCCGCCGGCGCGCCGCCGATCGAGGGTCGCCTCTACTACCTCGACTACGTCCACACGATCACCCCCCGCGGCGCTGAGATGCGCCCCGACGTCAAGAACGTGACCAACTCCCACAGACAGGGGCTCTTCGGCTTGGCCAACTTCAAGTACGTTGATCTGGCTGAGCTCCAGAAGTATTACCAACAAGCGCGGGCTCGCGGCCTGGACATCAACAAGCCCCTGAGCGAGCTTGTGTACGACGACAGCACTCTCGATCCGCCGGCCAACACCATCGGCGTCGATTCCCGTGGCGACCTGATGCGCCGCATCTGCCACGACTACGACAAGGACTACGTCGCCCGCATCACCTGCAACCAGCAGACGGTGTATCAGTACAGGCGCATCTCTCCCGAGGGCACGGCCATGATCGGCGGCGCCGATCACTACGCCATGACCGCCGCGAGGTATGACGTCGAGATCACCATCTGGACCCAGGATGGCTTCCGGCTGGACTACACGGTCCCGTTCATGGTGGCCCTGAACTTCACTGAGCCCGAGGGCGAGGTCCCTAACGGCCCACAGGACATCGCCCGCGAGGAGCGTCAGAGACTCGCCGGGCTGAACCCGAACGACCCCGACTCGGCGGCCGGAAGAGCGTCATTGATCGGGGACATCAAGTCCGCACTCCTCCAGCACGTCATCAGCATCGGCCACGATCAGCCGCTGGTCCGGGCCGACGTGCTGAGCTACCTCCGGGACGCATTCGACCAGGTGAAGGCGCTGCATCAGATCTACCCCGAGGGCTACGGGAACCTGGCGCATGACATCGTATCGATCACCGGCGGCTGCATGGAGACGGGCTCGCCCGACGCCCTGGCGCTGGGGCAGGAGGCCGTGGCCCACCTCGAGCGGTACATCGCCGGCATAGCCGACGCCGACCGGCGCAACCAGGCGTACTGGTACCGGGAGGTGGCCTACCGCTATCTGTCAGAGCTGACCATCTCCGCAGCCAACGACCTCGCGGCCTGCCGCGGGCTCATCGAGCGAGGCCACCAGTACGACGCACAGATGATCGAACCGGGCGGCGGCAAACCCACCCAGATGGGATTGGAGTGGTACCTCAACGCCGGGCCGCAGCTCGGCTGGTGGTCGCCCTCGATGGACGAGCACCGCCCGGCCGACTTCGGGGAGATCGCGGGCATCTATCATCGGGTGGAGGATGACGAGGGCGGCGAGTCGCTGGGGGCCTCGGAGGAAGAGCTCGAGGAGTGGACCGCCCACCTGGAGGAGGCGCTCTCCGAGGAGCTTGCCCGGTGCGACCGGGCCCGGGCCGAGGAGACCGAGTTCATCACCAAGAACCGCATCGACCTGGGCTACGCCAACGAGCACGCGCGGGATGCTTTCGCCAAGCTGGTGCTGAACCGCAAGAGGCTCGTCGAGAACGAGCGACTGAGGAAGTACTGGCGGGGCATACTCGAGGGCCAACGCTCGGATATGGCGGACGAAAAGTGGAGCACGGAGCAGCTCTCGCTGATCCTGCAGCGTGACAACCGCCTCCGGGAGGACCTTGCGGGCGAGGCGGCCGGCGGCGCGGCGGGCATGAAGGAGATGATCGAGCGGAAGCTCGATGACCTCGTCGCGAGGCAGTCCGAGCTGGAGAGGGAGCGCGACGAGATCATCAAGGACGCGCTGCTGGGCTACGAGAGCGTCATCCAGTCCCTGGGCACGAAGAGCGATGACGACTACATCGAGGATCTGAGCAGGCGCAACGCCCAGAAGCTGCTCGCCGTGACGAAAAAGCAGCAGGCGCGCACCAGGGCCTTTCTGCTCTCCGCGTCGGGGAAGGAGGACTTCCGCGAGGTCGCCCGCGCCGTCATCAGCGCCGGTGGTGCAGACGAGTATGAGATGAGGCTGCTGGAGTCCTCGGTCATGCGCCAGCGGGGCGACGTGAGCGTGGCGCTGCGGGCGGCGCGGCGGGCCCTGGAGCTGAGGAAGGAGACCGCCAGGGGAGTCCAGCGGACGGATCCGGAGACGCAGCAGACCTACTGGCAGCATACCCCCGCCTCCCTCGCCGTCAAGAAGCTGGAGCTGGACCTGCTCACGCGCATCTACGCCCAGCACAAGCACGAGGCGAAGCTGATCAAGACGCTGGGCTACGAGGCTCTGGAGGACCGGGGTGATCCCGGGGTCTTCGGCTATCTCGATGACATACTGTTCGGCTTTCCGCGGATGGCGAGCGCCACCGGAGAGGACAGCATCTTCGTTCCCGCCTACGAGGTCGTCAGGACGGCGGGCGAGGCGCCCTGGGAGGTCCAGAAGGTCGTCGAGGGGATCTGGAACGAGGACAACGACCAGGACAGGGCTCTGGCGGCGTCCCTTGAGTTCATGGAGTGGCTGCGCGACTCGGGCGCACGCATCAAGGACTCGGTCCCCAAGTACTGGCACGGCAGCGAGGGGATCGAGGAGGAGGCCGAGCGCGGCGGCAAGCCGGTCAGCCAGGCCCGCGAGATGGGGGCAGTGCTCGACGACGCGAGTCACACCTGCGTTGGCCTGATGATGATCTCACAGCTCCGGGCCAGGGACCTGTCCTTCCAGGAGATCAGCTCTCTGAGCCGCGAGGACCTGAAGCGTGTCGTCGCCGAGCGCTTCAACGGCCACCAGCTCAGCGACGCCCGGGCGAAGATGCTCCACACGGCCATCCACTACGCCATGCAGAACCACGACGTCTCGCGCCTCATGGAGGGCAAGTCGCAGGTGCTTGACGTCGAGGCGGGGCGCGCCTACCACGCGAGCAGCTACGAGTCGCTGCAGCCCGGGCTGGAGGACGCCGCTGAGGGCATGGTCCTGCCGATGGCGCTGTTGTGGGCCGCGCCGCTGGCCAAGGTCTCGAGCGCACCCCGCGCCTCCGGGCTTTCGGGCTTCTACCACTGGGCCCATCCCACCGGCGCCGCGGCGGCCGACGCCATCACGCTGAAGCAGCACGTCGCCGGAGCCATGGGTCTTCCTGCCGTGTTCCAGTGGGCCGCCAAGCACCCTATTGGTCGGGCGATGATGGTCGATTACGTCCAGGTCACCGGCAATATGAGCATCGTGGGCAACGTCGGGCTGGATATGATCATCCAGATGAACGCCGCCCTGTGGGCCAGGCACGGGGTCATGGCCGCGGTTGAGATGGGCGGCGGGGGCAAAGCGGCCCAGAGGAAGGCCGGCGACGCCGCTGAGCTGATTGCCTCTCTCGTGACCGCCTTCGGCGTGGGCGATGTGCAGGTCACGCGCGATCTGGCCCGCCAGGCCCTGGTGAGCCGCCAGCACGCTCTGGCGGTGAAGGTCGCGCTGCGCATGGCCATGGACAACGCCGACCAGATGGCCGCCCTGGCGAACAAGAACCGCCGCCTGCTGGCAGAGCTGAGGCCCGACCTGCAGGCGGGCGAGCCACTCCCCGCCAACAAGCAGATCCGGGCGAAGGCCGCCGCAGATGAGCTGCGCAGCAGCCTCAACT
>JBNGDZ010000443.1:2578-4421 GCA_049975765.1 Armatimonadota bacterium | reverse complement strand
CGCCTCCTACGCCCGTGCCCGCCGGCTCCGACCGCTGTTCGCGTGGATGCTCTCCAACGTCGAGATGATCTGTGCCCAGTCCCAGGAGGACGCCGACCGTTTCATCGCGCTCGGCGCCGCGGCGGAGCGCGTCGTCGTCACCGGCAACTCCAAGTTCGACGAGCAGTTCCCCACCGTCTCGGAGGCGGAGGCCAACAAGTACCGCCAGGACTTCGGCTTCGGCCGAGAGGACCCGGTCTTCCTCGCCGCCAGCACCCACGAGGGCGAGGAGGAGATCGTCCTGCGGGCATTCACACAGCTCAAAGTCACGCACCCGGACCTGCAACTTGTCATCGCCCCGCGACACCCTGAGCGGGGCGGGCGCGTGGAGGAGCTGGTGCACGATCACGGCTACGCCGCCTATCGCCGGAGCAGGGCGCTGGACGCCGGCGGGACCGACCCGCTGGCGCCGGAGGGCGGCGCCCAGGTGCGCGTTGCCATCCTGGACACAATGGGCGAGCTGGCACGGGTCTACGCCATCGCCACCGTCACCTTCGTCGGCAAGAGCCTCGCCGTCGGCGGCGGGCACAACATCCTTCAGCCGGTGGCGCTGGGCAAGCCCGCCCTGTTCGGCCCGCACATGGAGAACTTCCGTGACATCGCCGCCATCTGTCTGCGCGAGGAGGTGGGCTTCGAGGTCTCCGGCCTTGAGGAGCTGGTGAGTGAGGCCGACCGGCTGCTCACATCCGAGGGCGACCTGGCGTTGGTCGCCGCTCGGGGGCCCGCGGTCATCGAGAAGTACTCCGGGGCCTCCAGCCGCTGTGCCCAGCACGTAGTGAGCCTCGTGGAGACGGCCGTCGCCGAACGCGCCGGTCGCACATATCCCGGCGGCGGCCTGAACGAATGACACTGCAGCGCCGGTGGCTGGAGATCGTCTCCGGGCGGCGCCGAGGGGTGCCGGCGGGGCTGTTTCGAGGCCTGCTCGCCGCCGCAACCGTCCCGTACATCCTGGGCCTTAAGGCCAACCTGGCCCTGTACGAAAAGGGGCTCAAGGCCCGCACACGACCGCCCATCCCCGTGGCCAGCGTCGGGAACATCACGCTCGGCGGCACGGGCAAGACCACCGCCACCCGGCGGCTGTCGCAGGACCTGCTGGCCCGCGGAGTGCGTCCGGGCATCGTCCTCCGCGGCCACGGCCGCCGTGGCACGGGCGTCTTGCTGGTCTCAGATGGCCGCAGCCCGCTGGCCGCCGTCTCGCAGTCCGGCGACGAGGCCGCCATGCTGGCGCGAACCACCGACGGAGCACTGGTGGCCGTGGGAACGCGCCGCGAGCGGGTCATCGATACTCTCGCCGACGCTGGCGCGCAGGTAGCGCTACTCGATGACGGCTTCCAGTACTTTCGGATGCACCGCAGCGTTGATCTGGTTCTCGTCGATGCCACGCTCGATCTCGGCGACGCTCGCGTCTTCCCGCGCGGGCGCCTGCGGGAGCCGCTGAACCATCTCGGGCGCGCCACGCACCTTCTCGTAACGCACGCCGACCTGGCGCCCCGGCGGCAGGTGGTCCGAACGGTGGAGCTTCTCGAGCGGCACGCTCCACACGCGCCGGTGATGCTGGCGAGGCACGCATCGAGGAGCGTGCGACCGATGGACACGCCGGGCGAGACTGGGGATGTGGACCTGGCGGGACGGCGCGTGCTGGTCATGTGTGCCGTGGGCAACCCGGCGTCCTTTGAGGGGCTTCTGCTCCAGCACGGCGCCGAGGTCGTGGGACGCGTCACGTTCCCGGACCATCATCACTACCGGCCGGAGGACTGGAGCCGCGTGCGGGAGGCCTTACGGGGGGCCGGCGCGGAGCTGATCG
>JBNGDZ010000443.1:0-2568 GCA_049975765.1 Armatimonadota bacterium | reverse complement strand
GAGAAGGACATGGTAAAGCTCCCGCCTGCGCCCGAGGACCTCCCGCCCGTGCTGGCGGTAGCGGTGGACCTGGAGATCACGAACAACGAAGAGGCATGGGAGGCGCTCGTCGCCTCAGTCCACGATGCTGCACGACAAGGCCCCGTGGCGCAGGAAGCTTGAGCAGCTGGCCCTGCGGTGGCTGACGCGCGGCTTTGCCGCGGCCGCCCGCCTTCTGCCCCTGCGCTGGCTGCAGGGCATCGGCAACGCCGCGGGCTGGCTGATCTACCATCTCATGTCGGCGCGGCGGAGGCTGGCGCTGGACAACATTCGCCGCGCCCTCGGCGACCGGCTCACCGAGCGCCAGCGCCGGCAGGCGGTGCTTGCCTCGATGCGCAACATGGCCAAGACCATGCTGGAGCTGCTGAAGCTGCCCGCCATGTCGGAGCAGGAGCTCGCCGAGCTCGCTCCCTTCCAGGGCGAGGAGCACCTGCGGCGCGCCGCGAGAGCCGGCATGGGCGTGATCGTGGTCACCCCGCACTTCGGCAACTGGGAGATCCTGGCCGCGCGGATAGCCCAGTTGGGCTACCGCGTGTCGGTGGTGGCGCGGGATGCCAACGATCCGGCGACTGCGCGGATAATCAACCGCTGCAGGGAGAGCGCCGGGGAGCGCGTCCTGGAGCGCGACCAGGTGCGTGAGATGCTCCGCACGCTCCGCAACGGGGGTCTGCTGGGGATCCTGCCGGACCAGCACGGCGGCGAGATGGGGATCTGGATCGACTTCATGGGTCACCCGGCTTCGACCGTGACCGGGCCGGCCTCACTCGCCGCCCACACCGGCGCGACCATCGTTCCCGCCTTCGCGCGGCGCACGGAGGACGAGCACATTGACATCTACGTGCTTCCTCCACTACAGTTGCCCGACACCGGCGATCGTGAGGGCGACGTGCGCCGGACGACACAGATGATCAACGACGTGTTCACCCAGCAGATCCGGGCGCATCCCGAGCAGTGGCTGTGGATGCACAAGCGCTGGCGCACGCCGCCCCAGGACCTCGATGCCCGCCAGGCGGTGGAGTCTTGATAGGCTCGGCTCACACCCAGGCTCCGCACTCGCCGCACCGATGAGCCGCCGCTTCGGTACTATGGGGAGTGCATCCCGAGACCATCGTCTCTGGATGGGGCGGCGCCAGCTACAGGTACTTCGGCGCGGGCACCATGAGGCTTGCCGCCCGGCGGCCGTCCCGAGGCGCCAGCGTCGTCCGCTTGCGGCGACGCCGGCCCGGCAGTTCCATCCAGAGCACGAGGGGCGGCGCTCCGCCTATGTCCGGGGGCCGCCTGATCGCGGCCGTTGACGGCGTCGGCCGACGTGCAGTACAATCCCCGTGGCGGCCCTGTGGGCCGCCGTGCGCCTATGAATACGCGGCAATCATCGACATTGCGCACTCTCCCGGCGCTGGCACTGGTGGTGATCGCCTGTCAGCCGCTCGCGGCCGCAGGCTACATCCCGGCGGAAGGCTGCTACATCGGCGCCTACATCGAGCTGGACGCGACCGTGGATGGCGATGTGGACGCCTTCGAGGAGCTCGTCGGTAAGCCTCACGCCACCTACTTCCGCTATGTGGGCTATGGGGCGGCATTCCCGTTCCGGTGGGTGCGGGAGATGCACGCGCGCGGCGTGCTGCCGCACATCGCCTGGGAGCCCAACGGCGGCCTGCAGCCGGTGCGCGATGACGACTACCTTCGCGGCTGGGCGGAGGCGGCGGCCCGCACTGAGGGGCCGATCTTCCTTCGCTACGCCTCCGAGATGAACGGGACGTGGCAGGCGTACTCGGGCGATCCCCAGCAGTACATCCACAAGTGGCGGCTGGTGGCCAGCGTCTTCCGTGAGTTGGCCCCTAACGTCATTCTGGTGTGGTGCCCCTTTGCCACGCCCCAGGCCACCATCGAGCAGTACTACCCCGGCGACCAGTGGGTTGACTGGGTCGGCGTGAACATCTACAGCGTGCACCACTACGACGGCGACATCACCAAGCCGGCCAACGACGACCCCCGAGAGCTGCTCCAGTACGTCTACGATCGCTATGCCGACCGCAAGCCCATCGCCATCTGCGAGTACGCCGCCACACACTACTGCGCGGCGTGCGGTCAGGATGTCACGGAGATGGCGCTGCGGCAGATGACCCGCATGTATCAATCATTGCCGACGCGCTTCCCGCGCGTGAAGATGATCAACTGGTTCTGCGTGGACGCCATCGGCAGCGGTCTGGCCAGCAACAACTACTCGCTGACCTGCTCGGCCCCCGTGCTGGAGCGATATCGCAGGCTCATCGCCGATCCGTGGTTCCTGGGCCGGGTGCCGGACGTGTCCGAGATGGTGGCCTCGCTGCCCCCGATGGCTCCCCAGCGCGCGCCGATCGAGGCGGGGGCCGCCGGCCCGCTGGAGCTGCCGCCCCCCGCCGAGCCCCCGGCGGAGGAGCCGGGCGGGGGGATGGCGGAGTCCCCGGAGCCTGAGCCCCCACCCACGGAGCACCCTCTGGCTCTGGCGAGGCTGGGGCATGTGGATTCTGAGGGGATAGATGTCGCTAT
>JBNGDZ010000442.1:0-4459 GCA_049975765.1 Armatimonadota bacterium | reverse complement strand
GTCAGGGGCTGCGTACGCCGATTTCTCCTACTTCTACGGCGTGGCCGGTGATGATTTCCTGGATGACAATGACACTCTGTGGGCCGCCCTTGAGCCGTTCCCCAACTGGTCGAGCACTGGCGCGGTGCTGCGCGACAACTGGAATGCCAACGACGGCGTCCGTGACGGCAGTCGCGATTCGGTATACGACGATCTGCTCTGGTACGCCGACAATCTCGCCGCAGGAGACACCTTTCTCTTTTCGTACTCCGGGCACGGCGACACCATAGGCCATGATCGGTCGCCGATGGACGAAGGCAGCATCGGCAAGCCGCAGACCAATGACCCGGCCCCGGATACGTCACCGCCCTACCTTGGCGACGAGTTCTTTGGCTACTCCGGCGGCAGTTCCATGTGGGACGATGAGCTCACTGACGCCCTGCAGGGGTTCGACTCAGGTGTGGAGGTCATCGTGCTGTCCGGCGCCTGCAATTCCGGAGGCTGGGTCGCGGGCAGCCACGACATCGACACCAGTACACCCGCCACCAACAACGGGCTCTACGCCGTTCTGTGTGCGCCGGAACATGCCAAGGGCATCGGCCTCAAGGAGGAGGGTGAGGACTACTACGAGCTCCTCCTTACTGACGCCCTGGCCAGCACGCTCGAGGCCGACATGACTATGTCGGACTGGTACGAGGCCGCGATGGCGTATGGCGAGAGCGCCTACTATGTGAGGCAGCGCGAGTGGGACAGCTCCCCCCAGGTATATTACTATTGGCCTGCCGCGGACTGGGTGCCTACGGAGCATGACAAGACGTACTACACGGATCACTGGGGATGGGAGGAGACCTACTGGCAGTTGAGACCGGAGGTCTTCTCGTCCCTGGACGCCGCACACGACCATGTGGTAGCTACACCCGAGCCGGCGACGATGCTCCTGATGATCGTGGGAGTCGGCGCGATCTGTGCCCGGGTGCGCAGACGCGGTGGGCGGTAAGTGCGGGTTGTGCGACCATCAGTGGGAGGCGCCGCCGCTTGACATTGAGCCGGTAACATCGCTCCGGCGCCGAACCCTGAACGAGGAGTGCGCGCGTGAAGATCGCCATGCTGGGCGTCAAGGCCATCCCGTGTCCTGGGGGCATCTGCACCTACACGGAGCAGATCGGCTCTCGACTGGTCGCCCGCGGGCATGAGGTGGTCGTCTACTGCCGCCGCCAGTACCTGCCGGATGACGAGACTTCGCCCATCTCGCCCCACAGGGGCGTTCGGCGGAGGCTCTCGCCGGGTCTGCGTGGGAAGTACTTCGACGCGGTCACCCACACTCTCTCCTCTGCGCTGGACGCCCTTGTGCGGGACTTCGACGTGGTGCACGTGCATGGCTCCGCCCCGGCGGTGGTCGCGCCGCTGCTGCGGCTTCGGCGGGGCCGTCCGGTGGTGGTGACGATCCACAGCCTGGACTGGACGGGCGCGAAGTGGGGATCGCTGGCGACGGCGGCGATGCGGGCGGCGGCCCGCGTGCCCATCGCCTTCGCTCATGAGATGACCGTCGTATCCAGGCAACTGCGAGACTTCTATCAGCGCACCTTCGGTCGCGAGACCACCTACATCCCCAGTGGCGTGGAGATCCCCGAGCTGCTTCCGGCGAACGAGATTCACGAGCGGTGGGGCCTGGAGCCAGGGGAGTACCTTCTCTTCGTCGGGCGGCTCACGCCGGAGAAAGGTCTCGAGTACCTGCTCTCGGCCTACAATGCCATCGACACTGACAAGAAGCTGGTGATCGTGGGCGGCACCAACTTTAGGGATCCCTACGTGGAGCGGCTGCGCCAGCAGGCCGGGCCGAACGTGGTCTTCACGGGCTACCAGCACGGGAGCGTGCTCGCCGAGCTGTTCTCCAACGCGTATCTCTACGTGCAGCCATCGACACTGGAGGCGCTCTCGATGGCCGTGCTCGAGGCCCTGAGCTACGGGAGATGTGTGCTCGCCAGTGACATTCCCGGAAACCTTGAGGCTCTGGGAGACGGCCAGTGCGGCCGCACCTTCATGTCAGCCGACGCCGACGACCTGCGGCGCGTACTCGCGGAGCTTCTTGCCTGTCCATACGTGGTTGCAGACCAGTTCGGCGTTGCGCGACGCTACGTGGCCCGGGAGTATGACTGGGAGAAGACGACGGACGGATTCGAGGCCGTCTACGAGCGTGCTGTGAGCGAAGCCGGCAGCCGAAGCGAGCATCAGACCGCGTGTGTTGCGGGATAGGTGACGCGACTTCGAGCATCGACGACAAGGGGCAGTGCCAATGTCGGTAGGACGACGAATGGGGAGACGAGTAGCGGGTGCCGGAACGTGGGTGGTCGGAGCCATAACGACTGGGATGTGCACGCTCGGGCTGCGTTGCGCCTGGCTCCGGCTGCTGCGGGCGACCGCGGAGGTCGGCCTCAGGCTGTTTCCATCGATATATGACAGTCAGGATGAGCACAAGCGACAGCACGCATCGGGACGAGTGAGGAGCCGCCGGCAAACGCGAGCGCTGTGTGAGAAGCTCCGGGAGGCTGAGGGTGGAGATGAGTTGCCCACCGCCGAGATGATCCAGCGCCTGGGCATCGATCCCGGTCGCAGGTCACTGCTTACGGACGAGTACGCGCGGACGGCCTTCGCAGACTCCCTCTCGCGCGGCCCGGAGATGATCGTGCAGTACTCAGGCGGGGCCGACTCGACGGTGGCGGCTGTCCTCGGGGCATTGGCCTTCGAGCGGGTGCACCTTCTTACCTTCCACCACCCATTCATCAGAGCCTCAGATCAGAGCCAGGTGAACGCACAGAAGCTGGCCGGCCTCTTCGGCGATGACGTCATTGTACATCGGCGGATCGACGCGACTCAGGCCCTCAACGCGCTGCTCTTCGGCGACTATCTGGGCGATCTGCGCAGGTTCGGTACCGCCCCGATCGGCTGGCCGTGCCTTGCATGCAAGATGTCCTTCGACGCCGGCACGCTCTCTTACGCGGCCGAGCATGGCATCAAGGTCGTGGCCGACGGCTCGGATCTGAGGGTCAGCTATCAGCTCAGCCAGGGCGATCCGGAGATGCTCGCGGTTCGGGAGGACTGGTATCGCTCTCACGGGGTGAGCTTCGTGCACCCGGTCGCCGACATCGAGGATACCGTGACTGAGCTGCTGCTCTTCGGTCTTGAATCTGAGCGCCAGTTCATTCTCTACCCCCAGCAGGGCCATTGCATCGGCAACGACATGCTCGGGACAGCCTACAAGCGGTTCTACTACATCCCCAGACATGGGATGGACCATCTGCGCAAGCAGGCTGTCCGGTGGGCACACAGCAAGACTGGCGTGTGTGATGCGCTGTTCAGGTGTGGCACTGCGCAGCAACAGGGCGGGCGCGAGGCCGCGGACTCTGCGACGGCCGCTGCTTCCCAGAGCTGATGCTGGATGCGGACATGGTCGATGATCGAGAAGGGCAGAGACGACGATGGGCGTGGTTCGTCAGACGTATCGCCGGTGTCCGAGAAGGCGGGGTCCGCCTCTTGGTAGAGGGGCGGGTCTGCAGCCGGTACTCAAGCTGCGCGAGCCGATGGTGGGCGAGGCACCAGCGCCCAGGGGTGTGCGCCAAATGCCGACGCCGATCGCGCATATCACTGACGGAAGCTAGGAGCTGCCATGCCTCTTAGAAAAGCGGTCATCCCGGCCACAGGTCTCGGCAGGCGTCTATACCCGATCACCAAGTCGCAGCCCAAGGAGATGCTGCCCCTCGGGCGTCGGCCCGCCATACACGTGGTCGTCGAGGAGCTCATCGACGCCGGGATCGAGGAGATCTGCATCGTCACCAGTCACTCGAAACAGACCATCGAGGATCACTTCGATCTCGGCAGTAACGGCGAGCTGGGCCCGCCAAGCGGTGAGCAGTTCCCCGCAGCTCTTCGCGAGGGGCGCGTGCACATCTACTACGTCCGAGAGCCGATGTGCAACGGCCTCGGCAACTCCCTTCTCCAGGCTGAGGGCTTTGTCGGGGACGAGCCGTTTGCCGTCGCGTGCGGGGATACGGTCCTCTCCAGCCCGAACGGCCCCGTTCGTCTGATCCCGCGGATGGTGGACGTGCTGGACAACACGGGTGGTGATGCGGTAGTGGCCGCGCGGCGAGTGCCGAAGTCGGAGGTCAGCCGCTACACCGTCGTGAAGTCGTTCGGGCCGGTCGGGAGTAAGCCGCATTTCATGGTTGAGGATATCCTCGACCAGCCGCCGCGCGATGAGGCGCCCAGCGACATTGCCATGGTGGCGCGATACGTACTGCAGCCCATCATCTTCGACTACCTGAGGGAGTTGCCCCGGCCCCCCACCGGTGAGTTGCGACTGCCCGAGGCCCTGCGCCGTGTGGTTCACAGCAGGGAGTCGGTGTGGGCCGCGATGATGAAGCCTGCGGAGCGGCCGTTCGATGTTGACAACTTCCTGCAGTACAGCCGCGCCTTCATCCAGTTC
>JBNGDZ010000441.1:0-4476 GCA_049975765.1 Armatimonadota bacterium | reverse complement strand
CGCCTCTGCGTACCGGCCCCCCACGATCCGACCTCGCCGCTACCACCGGCCCGCCGGCAGGGACAGCGTCACCCGCGGGTACCGTCCGCCCGCGCAGCTCGTCGCCCACTCCCCGCCGACCACCGCCATCATGTGCTATGCAGTGCGATGCCGTAGCGAGGGTCAGTCAATGCCGCATCGCCGCAGCCGACGAGGAGACCTGTCGGCGGGCGGCGAATCTCGTCTACAGCATGAAGGGCAATCGGCGAGAGGGGTTGTATAGACGATGAAAGACTTCATCAGCAAGGTCGTCAGCAGCATGGACGTGGAGCCGGAGACCGCGCGGTCGGCTGCCGGAGCACTCCTGCGGGCCGGGCGCGAGAACCTCAGTTCCGATGATTACGCGAAGATCGCCCAGAACGTGGAAGGCGTCGATGAGCTGATCGCCCAGGCGCCCCAGGAGACCGAGCCCGAGGGCGGCCTCAAGGAGACCGCGCGGGGCGTGCTGGGCCAGGCCGCGGAGGCGCTGGGGGCCGAGAAGGCCGGCTCCATGGGCATCGGCGCGCTGCTGGGCCTCGCGGGGCTCAAGCCCGACCAGATGCCCGGCTTCGTGCAGATGTTCCTGGAACACCTCCGGCAGAAGGTGGGCTCCGACGTGGTGGGCAATATGCTGTCGAAGATGTCCGGACTGCTCGACCTGGAGAGTGGCGACGTCTCGGTCTGAGCACCGCAGTGGCCGCAGCTCAGAGGGGTCAGGGGCGCGGGCTCTCGTCCGCGCCCCGCTTCATGGCTGGAGGGAGTCACAATGCGACGCATGGCGCTAATCGCAGGCTGCATTCTCGCTGGCGCGCTCTGTCACGCTCGCGAGGTGACTATCCCGCTCGAGATCGCCGACGGCGAGGGCTGCCGCTTCGACGCCCGTGGCGCCCGGCTGCTGGATCGGGTGCCGGTGCCGGACGATGACGGCCTCATCGCCATCGAGGCCGAGGAGGCGGTGCGCCACCAGTTCGATCCGAGCGTGCGCCACGCCAGCGCCCCCATGCCCCAGGATCCGGACGCGGCCGGCGGCGGGTACCTCGACCATGCGGTGTACGCCTCGTACCAGTTCACTGCCGGGCGGGCCGGCGACTGCTGGCTGTGGGCCCGTGTGCGCACCGGCGAGGGACGCTGGCGCTTCCGCGATGTCGTGAACGGCACCGTATGGTGGTTCTTCGATGAGCCCGAGCGCAATGAGCCGCCTGAAGAGCCGGGCCGGTGGCACTGGGCCATGCGCCGGAAGGTCACGCTCCGCGAGGGCATCAACCGCCTGGTGATCACCGACTACGGCTACGACTTCCCACAGGTGGATCGCTTCGCCCTCGCGCCCAGCGAGGACTGGCAGCCCGAGGGGATGGGACCGGAGGTCGTCGCGGGTATAGTGACCGAGGGATGGGTCGAGACCTCGCCGCTCACCATCCCGGGCCTGCGGCGGGTGGTGCGGCTGGAGGGTCTGCCCGGACAGACGGCTGAGGTGTCGGCCCGCACCGGCAGCGCGGAGCAGTGGCAGAGCGTTCACGAGGGCATTGCACCATCCGGCGAGGTGATGCTGGACGGCGCGGTCCCGACCGGCGATGCGCTGCAATTCCGGCTGATGCTGTCCGGGACCAGCTCCATCGTGCGCGAGGGCAGTCTCGCGCTCGTCGCCGAGGTGGATGACCGGCGCTACATCGAGCTTCAGAGCGGGCGCACCCGGCTGGTCCTCGACGGTGAGACTGCCGGCCTGTTCATGGTCCAGGATGCCGAGACGGGCGAGGTCATCGCCATGCCCGGGCGGGCGACGCCGCTACTGTCCGTGGACCTCAAGCGCGCAGGCGAGCGCCGGAAGCTGCGCGTTGACCCAGAGGGCGTCACTGAGATCATCGCCGAGCACGACGAGCAGCGCGGCTGGCTGTGGCGGGAGCAGCAGCCCCAGCCCGTCATCACCGAGCCGCGCTCGGTCGAGGTCAGCGACGGCTCGATCAACGTAATCTGGGAGTTCGCGGCCGACGGCATGGGTCGGGCGGAGGTGAGCTGCGCCATCGAGCCGGCCGAGGCCGGCGGCTTCCGGCTGCAGGCCCGCGTGAGGCCGCTGGAGGGCCCTGCCGATGTCGTGGCGGTAACCTGCCCGCGCATCCGGCACTGCCGCATCGGCCGCAGCGGCCTCGACGACATCCAGTTCCGCATGCAGTCCTTCGGCCACGAGGCGGTGAACCCCGGCAGCGGACCGATCCGCGACGCCTCCTACTGCGGGCAGGTCGTCATGCCCTGGCAGGAGGTGTACGACGAGGAGCTTGGCCTCTACGTGGGGGCGCATGATCCGCAGGCCTACAACTGCCAGTTCGTCTCCGAGGCCGGTGGGCTGGCCGCCGAGCAGTTTGGCTTCGCCCTCCGCAAGCTCGACGACATCTCGCCCGGCGAGGAGCGCACGTATCCATTCGAACTCGCAGTTCACGGCGGCGGCTGGCACTCCGGCGCCGACCGCTACCGCGCGTGGTTCCACGAGACCTTCGGGCGGGCGCAATACCCCGACTGGATGCGGACCTTCGACGGCTGGCTGGACCTGCAGGCGGAGAACATGCGGCGCAAGTTCCGCTTCTCGCACCTGCCGCAGATTCTCACGCAGGGCCGGGCCATCGGCGTGGACTGGACCCAGGTGTGGGGGCAGTTCTCCTATGACGGCGGGCCCTGCTGCCACGACTTCGGCGCCCTCTCGCCGCTCTACGGCGGACGGGAGGGCTGGACGCAGGCAGCAAACGAGATCGTCTCCCGCGGCGGGCACATCGGCGGCTACTTCGTCTACGATCGGCTCGATAAGCTCCCCATCCTCACCGACTGGTTCCTCGGGCATTTCCGCAAGGACCAGTACCCGGACGACACGCCCTCGGTGAGCGCGAACTTCTTCACGAAGATGATGGTGGTGACTGACCCTGGCGGCGAGCCGCCCGCCTGGCCGCCGCCGCAGGACAAGCTTGACGCCAGGCTGGCCGAGATCGAGGCGCATCAGGAGCTTTACGACAATTGGGAGCGCGCCAGGCCGGTGATCTGGTGGGAGAAGGTCTGGGTGAACGATCCGGAGTGGTGGGGGTACCTTCGCTCGTGGATCGTGGACCGCTACGCGCGTCGGTACGGCTGCAACGCCTGCTACATCGATGTGCTGGGCTGCGGCTCGGCGATGGAGAGCTACGACCCCCGCCGCGGCCACAACGGCGAGGGTTCGTGGGGCATGGGCAAGCTGGGCATCGCGCGAGAGGTCGTCGAGGGCGCTCGCGAGGTGTTCCCCGAGTACGGGCCGACCATGGAGGGCATGGGCGACCTGCCGGGCCTTTACTGCGCCTCGATGTGCAGCGGCGTCTACCGCGGCGCCCGTAACGTGATGCGCTACACCTTCCCCGACCGCATCTTCATCCACGGTCTCGCCAACTCGGGCTCCGGCGGCTCATCCATCGATCGCTACTGCGAGACCTTCCTGGAGGGCATGCGCTACGACTTCGTCGGCATGCCGGCCGCCGACGGCCTACGCTTCTTGCGGCTGCAGCGCTCCTTCACGCCCTGGCTGTATCAGGCGCGGTTCATGGACACGCGCGGCCTCACCGTCACGGACCCGCGCGTGAAGGTCCGGCGCCACGACCTGGCCGACGGCCCTGTCCGCGGCTGCCTGTTGACCATCATCAACCGCGAGGGCCTGGAGCAGCAGGCGGTGACCTGCGACGAGAGCGCGCTGGGCGGGATCAGCCACGCCTTCTACGTGACCATCGACGGGGAGGTCGGCGCCCTGGAGCTGAGCCGCCTGCGCGGGCGCTTCGAGGGCCTGGTGCGCTTCGAGGCACCGGCCGCCATGGCCTCGCAGGTGCTTCTGGTGAGCCGGGCCGAGGGCGACGCCGCCGTCTACCCGATCATGCGCCTCGTCCGGCACGGCGAGCCACACCTGGCCGTAACAGTGCTGAATCTCTCGGGGCGGCCGCAGAGCGGCACCTGCCGGATCGAGAACCTGGGCTTCCCGGAGCCGCGGAGGAACGAGCTGGAGGCGGCGCGGGAGCAGCTCCCCCTGTCGCGGAGCGAGGCGCGGTTCGACCTTGAGCCGGGCGCGGCCCATACGCTGCGCTTCCCCATCGAGAGCCTGCGGCGGCACTACTACACGGTGCGCCTGCGGGCCACCATCGAGCGCGAGGGCAGCGCGCCGATCCGGCGCGAGCTCCTGGCGACGCCCATCATGCTCGACGGCTCATTCGAGGCCCTGGGGACGGCGAGCGAGCTGGCGGCGCATGGCGAGCGCGTCCTGGAGCTGGGCCCGTCGATGGAGGGCTACCAGTACGCCCCTCAGCGGCTGTGGGTGGAGCCGGGCCACCGCTACCGGCTGCAGGTGCAGTCGCGGCGCACCGGATTCGACGCCCGGGTGCACAGCACGGCCCTGCAGGTCCGCGGCGAGAGCTTCGAGGGCCCCATCGAGCGCGCTCCCGTGAACACGGAGCGCGCCAACGA
>JBNGDZ010000440.1:3955-4483 GCA_049975765.1 Armatimonadota bacterium | reverse complement strand
GGGCGGTGCGTGTGGTGATCGCGCTGGCCCTGATCCTGGCGCTGGCTGGCGCGCAGCTCGTGCGGCCGGCGGAGAAGCTGACCGTGGTCTTCGCGGTTGACGCCTCGCACAGCGTGCCCGACGCCCAGCGCCGGCACGCCCTGGAGCTGATCCGCCAGGCTCTCGGGCACCGCCGCCCCGGCCAGCGCTGCGCGCTCGTCGTCTTCGGCCGGCGGGCCATGGTGGAGGCCGAGTCTCTGGTGCGCCCCGACGACGTGCAGATCACCGGCACCGTGGACGGTGGCAGCACCGACATCGCCGGCGCGCTGCGCCTGGCGCTGGGCCTGATCCCGCCGGAGACGGCCGGGCGCATCGTGCTGTGCAGCGACGGCAATGAGAACCTGGGGGCGGCGCGCGAGCAGCTCCTGGCGGCCGAGGCCGGGCGCGTGACCGTGGACGTGCTGCCGCTTCACAGCCGCAGCCGGCGCGATGCCCTGGTCGCAGATGTCAGCGTGCCCTCGGAGGCCCGCCGCGACGAGCCCTTCGAGG
>JBNGDZ010000440.1:0-3945 GCA_049975765.1 Armatimonadota bacterium | reverse complement strand
CCGCAGCACCTCGCCCGAGGAGGCCCGCCTGACCGTCCTGGTCGATGACGAGCAGGTCCGCACGCGGGAGGTGACCCTCGGCGTCGGGCACCGCTCCTTCACACTGCCGCTGTCGATCCCCGATCCGGGCTTCCACCGCGTGGATGTGGTGCTGGAGGGTGAGGGCGACGGCCTCCCGGAGAACAACCTCGGCACCAGCTTCGTGCGCGTCCGCGGCGAGCCGAGGGTGCTTGTGGTGGACGCCAGCCCCCTCGAGGTTGCGGCGCTGCAGCGGGCGCTGGAGCTGCAGGAGATCGACGTGCGCGTCGGCGGGGCGCCGTCGCTGCCCACGAACGCGGCTGACCTGGAGGACTGGGACGCTGTCTTCCTGTCCGACTACCCCTCCTGGGCGATGACCTACCAGCAGATGCAGATGCTGCGCAACGGCACCCGGGACCGCGGCATCGGTCTGGGGATGATCGGCGGGGAGTACGGCTTCGGCGCCGGCGGCTACTACCGCTCGCCCATCGAAGAGGCGCTCCCGGTGAGCATGGACGTCACCAAGCAGCGCAGCTTCCCGGCGGCGGCGGTGCTCATCGTCATGGACACCTCCGGCAGCATGGGCATGACGGAGGATGGCTATCAGAAGATCGAGCTTGCGGCCGAGGCCGGCTGCGCCATCGTGGATCTGCTGCAGCCCTACGACGCCGTGGGCTTCGTCGCCAGCGACCCCGCGCCGACCGAGGTGGCGCCGCTGCGCAAGCTCACCGACCGCGAGGCGATCAAGCGCGACATCCGCTCGGTGCGGGCGGGCGGGGGTGGCATCTCCGTCTTCCCCTCGCTGCAGGCGGCCTATCAGATCCTCAGCCAGGACAGCTCCCCGGTGCGGCACATCATACTGCTGGCCGATGGCAGTGACTGCGACCAGCAGCAGGGCTCGGTGCCGCTGGTCCGCCAGATGGCCGCCGAGAAGATCAGCGTCACCGCCGTGGCCTTCGGCGACGGCCCCCACGTGCCGTTCCTCAAGGACGTCGCGGCCGCCGGGCAGGGGCAGTACTACCTCACCGAGCGCGCCCGGGACCTCAAGGGCATCTTCACCCGGGAGGCCCTGAAGGTCGCCAAGTCGGTGCTCATCGAGGAGACCTTCCGGCCCCGGGAGGCGGACGCGAGCGAGCTGACCGCCGGCTTCGACTGGTCGTCGGCGCCGCCGCTGATGGGCTACGTGGCCACCACGCGCAAGGACCTGGCCCGCACGCCGCTGATCTCGCACAAGGCCGATCCGGTGCTGGCGCACTGGCAGTTCGGACTCGGCCGCAGCCTGGCCTTCACCTCCGACGCCAAGGCCCACTGGGCGGCCCACTGGCTGGGCTGGTCGGACTTCACCAGATTCTGGGGCCAGGCCGTGCGCTGGTCGCTGCGCAGGCCTGACAGCGGCCTGCTCCACCCGCGGATCGAGCGCACGGCCGAGGGCGCCCGGATCGTCGTGGAGGCCGTCGCCGAGGACGGCTCACCCATCAACGGCCTTGATCTCCGCGCGACCCTGGACCTGCCCAATGGCGAGGCCCGAGAGCTCTCGCTGCCCCAGAGCGGCCCCGGACGCTACGAGGCTCCCGTGGAGGCGACCGCCTCCGGGGCATACGTCGCGGGGATCGTCGCCCGTGGCCCAGGCGGCTTTGAGGCCGAGAAGAGCCTGGGATTCGCGGTGCCCTACCCGCCGGACTTCGCGGACGTGGAGGCCGATGAGGCCTTCCTGCGGCGTGCGGCGAGCCAGACAGGCGGCCAGATCATCGAGAGCCCCGAGCAGGCTCTGGCGCCCCCGGAGGTCTTCCCGGCCACGCACACCGACATCTGGCGCCCGCTGCTGTGGCTGGCGGCGCTGCTGCTACCGCTTGACGTGGCCGTCCGGCGGCTGGTCATCACAGCCGAGGACCTGGCGCCGGTGCTCGAGGCCGTCGGCGCAGCGCTCTCCAGGCTGACCCCCCGGCGCGCCGCCCCCGAGCCGGGGACGGTCGGGCACCTCCTGGACGCCCGCCGCGCCGCACGGGAGGAGCGTCAGCAGCGCGCTCCCCGCCCCCAGCCGCTCCGCGCCGCGCAGGAGGCGCAGTCCCCGGAGGCGGAGCCCACCAGAAAGACCCCCGAACGCGCGGCGGTTGCTCCGCCCGATCGACCGCGCCCCGAGGAGTCCGGCGAGGAGCGAGAGGCCGAGCCCGCCAGCACCACCGGCCGGCTGCTCAAGCGCAAGCGCGAGCTCCGAGGCGAGGATGAGTAGACCCCAGACAGGTCCCCGGGGTGGGTGTCGGGAAGCCTGAGCCGTCGTCCGCGCTGAGGCGTGCCGGGCCGGTTGCGATTGCCCGCCGGCGCAGGTGTGTCGCGCCGAGCCGTGGTCCGTGCGGGCCGCCGGCCGTCCACCGTATGCCATCGCGATGCAGGTAGGCCGTCTCCCCCGATGGCAGCGACGGAACCAGCAGAGTCAGGAGGTCCCCGGATTCCCGGCCGGGAAGTGGAGAACCGTTCGCCCCGCGGGCGGTCCATACAGGTGCGCACAGATTGGCCCTCCGGGAGGTCGGGCGGCATGGCGCCGCCGAGCAAAGGAGAGATCCGGCGGGAGCAGTTGCTCCGCGCGGCGCTGGAGCTGTTCTCGGCGCGCGGCTACGATCGCGCCACCACCCGCGAGATCGCCGAGCGCGGTGGCGTCGCGGAGGCCGCCCTCTTCAAGTACTTCGCCACAAAACGTGACCTGTTCATGGAGGTGCTGCGCTCCTTCGGCCCCGCGGAGCTGCTCGACCTGCCCTGGGAGGACCTCGCCGACCGCCCGGTCCGCGAGGCCCTCACCACCGCGCTCACCCGCTACCTGGACGTGCGGTGGGAGCACCGCTCGTGGCTCAGGGTGCTGTGGCAGGAGGCGGGACGCGATGACGAGGCGGCGCGAGAGCTGCGCGGGCAGTTCCGGCGCTTCCGCCGAGGCATGCGCGACCTGCTGCGGGAGCTGGCGGAACGTGGTGAGGTGCGCGAGGAGGCCGCCAGGCCCGCCGCCGAGGTGATCCTCATGGCCATTCGCGGCTTCCTTCACCGCGCCGCCCGTCGTGCGGAGAAACGGGGCTGGCCCCAGGCGCGCGACGGCTTCGTCCACGGTCTCGTGGACGTCCTGCTCCGCGGCATCGCGCCCTGAGCATTGACAGGCACCCTGCGCGCGCCCGTAGCCGAGCAGCCACTTGCCCGAGAAAGGACCCACCATGAGAGCCCTCTGGATCGCCGTGATCGCCGCACTCATCGCCTGCTGCGCTATGGCTGCCGATGAGCAGTTCGTCTTCGAGCCCCTCGACGACTTCGAGGACGCCTCGGCGTGGGTGAAGGGCGACCCCAAGACGGACCTGGCGCAGCGCGATGCGGCCGTCTATCCCACCGACGAGCATGTCAGGCAGGGCGAGCAGGCCATCGCCTTCGAGATCCACGTGAACTGGACGCCCCGCGAGGGCGAGGAGTATCCGAAGGGCTGGCCCATGATGATGCGTGACCTCCAGCCCCCGCGCGATTTCTCGAAGTTCGACCGCGTCTTCTTCTGGCTCTATACGGAGACTGAGGACCCTCTCCCCGCCGACCGGGTGCTGCGTGTGGGCTTCTTCCCCGAGGGCGAGGAGGCCAGGGGCGACCCGTGGTACACCATTCCGGGCATCAGGCCCGGCGAGTGGCAGGAGATCTCGGTGCCCCTGGATCACTCCATCGACCTCAGCCGCATCGACCGCATGGGGTTCTACGTGGCCGAGCAGTGGTATCAGGACGGCGACCAGGTCACGTTCTACATCGACGACATGCGCCTCGCCCGGCGACTCAATCCGGTCCTGCTGGAGGCGTCCGCCACCGCCCGGACGCGCCGGCGTGACCTGCTGGCGGTGGACGTGACACTGGAGGGCCGTCCTCACCCCGAACGGCACTCCGTCCGCTGCGTCGTGGCGGACGCAGCAGGAC
>JBNGDZ010000439.1:0-4491 GCA_049975765.1 Armatimonadota bacterium | reverse complement strand
GGCAGCGTCATCGACACGGAGGGTGAGCCCGTCGAGGGCGCGGTCGTCATCTGCAATTACGGTGCCGACATGAACCCCGTGCGCGGGCGGACCGATGCCGACGGTCGCTTCGAGCTGACCGGCCTCAGCGCGCGGGGAACCGTGACCATCCTGGCCGCGACCGAGGACGGCAGCCTGGCCTACGCCCAGCCGGTTGACCCCTCCGTGGCCCTGGAGCCGGTCTTCGAGCTCTTCCCGCCGCCGAGCCTCGCCGTCACGGTCACCGGCGAGACCGACGCCATTGCGCGCGCACGAGCCCGCGCCGGGGTGGAGCGTTCGGGGCCCCGCTTCGGTGAGCTCCCACAGGGCCTTACGGAGAGCGTCGAGGAGATCGAGCTGGACGAGGAGGGCCGCTTCCGCGTTGACGGCCTGATACCGGGCCTGCAGTACCGGGTCATAGCCTACGTCGGCGAGCTGCGGCCGGACGCCGTCGAGCTCATCGCTGCGGAGCAGGTGATGGTCCACGGCGGCGAGGAGACCATCGAGCTGTCGTTGAAGCTCATGACCATGGCGGAGTTCGCGGCCCAGCAGGGCCGGTAGTCCCGACAGCCCCGAGTGGCTGCTACCATCCACGTGACCGACGTCTGAGGAGGACGAACGCGATGAGAGCCGCCCTGTTGGCGAGCGCGATGATGCTGTGCGTCCGCACCGCCGGCGCCATCGAGCTGCCTGTCGCCGACGAACAGCCGCAGGTGGTGCTGCCCGACTACGCCGCCGAGCTGCGGGGCTTCGACTACATCGACGAGCACCCCATCTCCTGGCACAGATTCATGGTCAACGCCGGCTATGGAGAGGGCCGCGGCGGGCCAGACCGCCAGCCGGGAAGGTGGTTCGATGAGAACTGGATGCTGTGCGACTACCTGGATCGCACCGGCGACTACGCCTCCCACCAGTGCCTGCGGCACCGGGGGATCCCCTTCGAGGTCTACGGCTACAACGAGTATCAGGAGACCATCCACTTCCACGAGGACCAGGCCCTGCCGCTGTTCGGCGACAACGGCATAGCGCGCGACTACACCAATGAGCTGGTGATGAGCCAGCACTACAACCTCACGGTGGAGAGCTGGGCCGCCAGGCAGGACTTCAACGCCTACATCGTGTGTAACAACGCTCCGCGCTGGTCGTCGGTCATCAACTACGACTGGCTGGGCAGTCCGCTTATCGGCCACGCCATCAGCCAGGACAACATCGGCGGGCCGCTCTCGCGCATCGGCTCCGGCAATCGCGGCCGCTACTGCGACTTCTGCAGCCGCAAGTTCTTCCACTACCTGGAGAGCGAGGGCCTGCTGCCCGAGTTCCGGGCGCAGTACGATCACATCCGCGACTACGTGCGGGACCATCTCGACGACTTCCCCATGCTCGACCCCAATCTGGCCTGGAACGAGATCGAGCACGAGGGCGTTGCGGCCATCTGCGACGACCCGGTCATGGCCGAGTACCAGAAGTTCCTCCACATCGCGCACGCCCACAACCTGGTGCGCTACGTCCTCGACGCCAAGGTGCTCGCTGAGCGCCTCGGGCTGGAGTTCGACTGCCACGGGAATCAGGCTGGCGGCTTCCTGGGGCACAATCCGTATCCGCTGCTGATCAGCGAGTTCGTGGATCACGCGTGGTTTGAGAGCTCCGGCCTCTCGCAGTACGATATCTTCCGCTACGGGTGGCATAACGCCCATGGCGCCATGCGCTTCGTGCTCGGCCTGGCGTCGGCGCCGGGCAGGCCGGTCCTGTGCATGACCGGGCTGGGCAAGGAGGAGCCGGAGCTGCTGGAGCACGAGTACGCGGAGTCCTGCGCGGGCGGCGGGGTGCTGTTCAGCCAGCAGGTCGGCTACTCGGAGCGCCAGGAGCTGCTCGACGTGGTGCGCGATTTCTGGCAGTTCCGCCACGACCACCGGGCGATCTTCACGCGCGAGGGCCGGTCGCGACACGCCCGGGTCGCGGTCGCCTACTCCATCCCCACGCAGATGTACGCGGAGTACCGCTCCAACGTGCACGCGCCGCACTTCAACGACCTGTCGGGCATCGGGCGTGCGCTCTTCGAGGCGCATATCCCCTTCGACGCGCTGATCTTCCACCACCCCGACATGCGCGCGGACCGCTGGAGCGCCGAGGACCTCTCCCGCTACCGGCTGGTGATTCTCCCGTCGGTCACGTGCATCGCCGACGAGCAGGTCGCGAGGCTGTCGGAGTATCTGCAGGCAGGGGGCACGGTGGCGGTCATCGGCGAGTTCGGCACGCGCGATGAGAACAACGCGCACCGGCGGCCCGTGGCGCTCGCGCACCTTCGTGAGCAGGGCCGCGTGGTGCAGCTCCTCGACGGCGGGCACATGCACTTCAACCGCGCCGACGAGAGTGAGGAGACGCGCGCCATCGTCGCGCAGGCCATCGCCGGGGTGCGCGAGGCCCTCGGTGGCGAGACGCTGCTGGACGGCGCGATCCCGCGCATGCTCTGGGCCATCCCCTGGGTGCACCGGGCGGAGGGCGAGGAGCTGCTGAGCGTGCACTTCGTCAACTATGACGTGGACTTCGAGGCCGCGCGCGCCAATCCCACCGATGCCTTCCAGGTCTCCATCCGCCTGCCGGAGGGCATGGGCGAGCCCGGGGAGGCCACCTGGCTGACCACCGACGGAGGGCCCCGGACGCTGGCTCTCAGCGTCGAGGACGGGATCGTCGGGGTCGAGGTGCCATCCGTGCGTGTCTACGGCGTGCTGGTGCTGGGGGCGCAAGGCGTCGAGCGCGCGCTCAGTGACCGGCTGCAGGGCGAGGCGATGCTGATGCGCGCGGCTTTCGCCGCCGGAGAGCGCTTCGGGCGCTACCAGGACCGCGTGGGGCAGATCACCGCTCTGCGCGGGGAGGACGACGCGGCCTTCCGCGCGCGGGCCGAGCAGCTCCTGCGGGACGTCGCCGCAGACGAGGACGAGCGCTACTTCGAGGGCTGGCGGCAGATGGCCGACGCCGAGGGCGCAGTGCTGGCGCTGGACTTCGGCGCCGAGGAGGATGCCGGGGCGTGGCGCGCGCTCGGCCCGGAGACCGCGTACTCGCCGGACATGGGATACGGCTGGCTGCCGGTGGATGACAGCTCTCAGCCCACGCCCGAGGAGACGGGCTACGGCGTCGCCCACAGGTACGGTCAGGGCCAGCAGGAGATTGTCGCCCAGGGCCTGCCCTTCTGGCCGTACCAGTGGCGACCGGACCCGGCCATCATCGGCCGCGCGCTATTCTGCGGGGGGTCTCGCACGCTGCGCATCGACCTTCCTGACGGCGTCTATCGGGTCCGCGTGGTACGCGGCAACCCGTCGTGGACGAACCGTAATCTGCGCTGCTCGGGGATGGTCCGCGACCGCTCCGGGGTGCGGCTGTTTGACGTCCCCTACTACCCCGGCGGCGCGCAGGCAGGCGAGTTCGTGACGGAGATCACTGACGGACATATGGAGCTGACCTTCGGAGGGCCGACCGGCTGGGGCGTCAGCGCGGTGGTCATACGCCCGGCGGACGCCCCCCGGCGCGCCGACAGCTCGCGGGACTGGCGGGTCAGCCCACGCCATCCGAACCCCGAGTGGTGGCCGATCCGGCAGGTGCGCTTCTCGCCCGAGGATGACCTGACCGCGGTCCCGGACGGGTGGACCGAGGTACAAAGCGACGCCGCC
Source organism: Armatimonadota bacterium (assembly GCA_049975765.1). GTDB lineage: Bacteria > Armatimonadota > Zipacnadia > Zipacnadales > UBA5352 > JAYENL01. The sequence continues at coordinate 808 of JBNGDZ010000439.1, read as the reverse complement.
GGCGTGGTGCGTCTGGGCAGCAACGCCGAGGCAGAGACCGGTGACGTGGTCTACGCGGCGACGACCATCGACGCCGACGAGGCCGGAGAGGCCACCCTCAGCATCGGCGCCTCCAGCGCCTGCGTGGCCTCCCTCAATGGCCAGCAGATCGCCTACCTGCCGAACGTGAAGGGCCTCCGGGAGGGCGAGTGCTTGGTCACGGTGCCGCTGGCCGAAGGTCAGAACACGCTGATGCTCAAGCTCGCCCGCCACTGGGAGCGCCACTGGATGTTCTACGCGAACGTGATGGAGTGACGGAGCAGGGAGTGCAGCCCATGATACTCGATGACTTCCGGCTGGATGATCGCGTCGCGCTGGTGACCGGCGGCGGCAGGGGCATCGGCAGATCGCTGGCGATGGCCCTGGCCGAGGCCGGCGCGGACATCGCCCTCACCGCCCGCAGCGAGGATGAGCTGCTGCAGGCCGTCGATCAGATCGTGGCGCAGACAGGGCGTCGGGCCGTGGAGTTCCCAGCCGACCTCTCAGAGATCGACCAGATACAGCCCGTCGTCGATGCGGTGCTCGAGGAGTTCGAGCACATCGACATCCTGGTCAACAACGCGGGGACGATCAATCGCGCGCCGGCGCTGGAGTACACCCCAGAGATGTGGGACGAGGTCATGCGCATCAACATCCGCGGCGCCTTCTTCGTGGCGCAGGCGGTGGGCCGGCACATGGTGGATCGCGGCGGGGGGAAGATCATCAACATCGCCAGCCTGCTCTCGCGCATCGGCGTGCCCTTCATCCCCGCCTACACGGCCTCCAAGGG
>JBNGDZ010000438.1:0-4494 GCA_049975765.1 Armatimonadota bacterium | reverse complement strand
ATATCGGCGTCTACGCGCCCTGGTACAGCGAGGAGAGTCTGGAGTACATCTGCCAGCGCGGAGTCGCGCCGTGGAACTACGGCTACCCCGACCGGAGCGAGGACTACTACTTCGACGTCCCCAGAAAGCACGGTATCGCGGTCGGCTTCTACCACAGCAAGCCGGGCCTCGCTGACGAGGTGGTGGAGGCCTCCGAATGCACCACCCTCGACGCGCCCAGCCGCAGTCCCGAGCGCTACAACGCCGGCGTGACCTCGGCCGGGCCATGCTACGGCAGCGAGGCTTTCACCGAGGCCTTCATCGAGAAGTTCGTGCGCGAGGACCTGACCGGCCACAAGCACGTCCCGGACCTGTGGCAACCGCTCGACGAGAAGTCCATGGGCTGGTGCCACGGACACCGCGACGAGTTCCTCGCGTTCCTGCGGGAGCGGGGCTATGAGCCGGCGTTCTTCGGCGTGGATGCCTGGGAGGAGCTGCAGTTGCCGCTGCCGAGAGACCTGGAGGGTCCGGCCCCCCGCAGACGCCTGCTGCGCATGTTCCAGCTCTGGCGCGAGGAGGCCTACGCGAGCCTGCTGCAGGCGGTGGGCGACGAGGTCAAGCGCCTGCAGCCGCAGGTGGACTACGTGGTCGGCGTGTTCTCGCCGCTGAGCCTCAACGACGGCTTCTACTCCATCATCCCCTGGACGCACTTCAGCGACATGCAGTGCGTCGATCTGGTCAGCGCGGATACGTATGTGTGGCTCGGCCACGACGCCGACCCGCGCTGGCTGGAGGAGATCCACGAGTACCTGGCGGACGTGACGGGTAAGCCGCAGCTCCCCATGAAGATCATGTGGTCGCTGATGCGGGAATGGGTGCTGCGCATGGCCCTGGTCACCACGCTCGTGAAGACCGATGACGTCAACGGCGCGCTCTACTTCAACCGTGACATCCCCTACCACTACATCATCAATCCGCGCGAGGACTACCTGGCGGAGCGTCTTTGGGGGGTCGTCGACAGCACGGTGGCGAAGATCAAGCCCGCCTACCGGTGGCTCAAGTGCGCCCCAGAGCAGCATCGCGTCCTGGTGGTCGCCGAGGACCCCATCTGGCGCAACAGCCCGCTGCACCCTGCGGTCAACCAGGAGAATATCGGCGTTGTGGGCGAGAATCCGGCTTTCCTGGCCGTCAACCAGATCGGCTACGACGCGGACTTCCGCGTCCCCAGGCAGGTGCCGAAGGTGGACCTGGGGCAGTACGACGTCGTGATCCTGGAGGCGCGGGTGATCGACCAGCCAGCCATCGACACGCTGGCGGGGTGGGACGGGCAGGTCGTGGTCTGGGACGGTGCGGGCGGTCATGACGAGTGGCTTGAGGCGCGGGCGGAGGACTGGGCGCCGGAGGGCTGGTTGCAGGTCTCGTCGCGCGAGGAGCTGACTCAGCCGCTGCGGGAGCTGGTGGACCTGCCCTACGTGCCATGGCATCTCGACAGCAGCGTGGACGTGGACTACCGGATGCTGGAGGACCGTCCGGTCTTCACCATCATCAACTACGGCCCCGCGCCGGCCCGGTTCGCGTTCGAGTACGAGGTCCCGCTGCGGCTCGACCGGGCCCACTGCTCGCCTCGCGAGAAGGACGCGGTCTGCCGCCTGGACGTCTCGACGGTCAATGGGCGCACGCACATCCAGGGCGACATCGACGCCCGGGACTTCGAGATACTGTTCTTCCGGCCCGCCGAGTAGGCGCTGCGGACGTGAGACCTCGCCATGCCCTGACGAGAGGAGCTCTCGCCATGCCTCTGCGGCAACATGCCCGCGCCACCATGGTGGTGGCGCTCGTTCATGTGCTCGTTCTCGCACCGATGGCCGGCTGCAGCGCCGCCGGCTGGGAGATCTACCGCACGCACCCCTTCGTCGAGGCCACTGCCGACGAGCTGTCGGAGCATCTGCGGCAGCCGGCCCGGACCGTTTCCATCACCACTCTCCAGAACGACTGGGCTCACGCCGCCCTGGGCATCAAGCTCGGGCCCGGCGTCGAGAGCGCCGCGGTCACTGTTGAGCTTGACGCCACACCCGCTGTCAGGAAGCACGTGCAGCTCCGCGTGGCTGGCTACGTGAATCAGAAGGGCCTCGGGCACTCCATCGATCCCATCTTCGCCGACCCCGGGGGCCTCGATATCAAGCTGCAGGAGCACGTTCGCAACCTTGGCAACATTCGCGAGTTCCCCACCGTGACGGTCACCAGGCGGGACCCGGTTCTGCTGTGGATCACCCTCGACACGCGGGACATGGCGCCGGGCCGCTACACCGGCGCTGTAGCCTTCAATGGCCAGGACGGGGTGACCCGGCGCGTCCCGCTGCAGATTGAGGTGGGCGACTACCAGCTCCCGGTCGAGAATCCCCTGTATACCTGGGGCTGGCAGTTTGGCCGTGACTGGGTGGACGACTACTACGACTACGGCATCAATGTCGTGCACGTCAACAAGGACATGGAGCGGGCCCGCGAGGTGGGCTACAAGTTCTTCGCCATCCGCTTCAACCCCGCCTGGAAGAGCTCCGACCCGGCCGCTTTCGACCAGGACGAGGCGCAGCAGGCGCTCGATAGCGTGCGCGCGATGGTGGAGAGGCTGGACCTGCACCCGCACGAGTGGGCTATCTATATGAAGGACGAGCCCAACGACGAGAAGGCCCCCGGGCAGGTGAGGTGGTGCGAGTGGGTCCTGCAGCGCTGGCCTCAGGCCCGCTTCCTCTTCAACCCCGGCTGGGGGCCCGGAGGAAGCACGACGAACGAGTGGGGCAGCATCGAGGGCACCATCGAGCCGCTGGCTCCCTACGCCGACGTCTGGCTGCCATACTCCCACTGGCTGTGGGATGACAGCGCGCCGCGCTCGCTGGAGCTGATGCGCCAGAGCGCCGACAGCGTCTGGTTCTACGAGATCATGGGCTCCAGCTACTCCCGCAAGCCGAGTGTCGGGCGCAGCATGCTCCGCAGCCTGGCGTGGACGGCCTGGCGCTACGACCTCGAGGGCGCCTGCTGGTACTCGCTCAACGCCTACTCCGTGAACATGTGGAGCGACAACAGCGAGGCCGAGGAGTACGCCTGCACCTACGGGACCATCCCCGGGCGGGGCCTGGAGGCGGTCAGGCAGGGCATCCAGGAGTACAAGCGGCTGTATGAGATGCGGCGGCTCGGCGTGCCGGAGGCGGAGACTGATGCCTTCTGCCGGCGGCTGTTCGATGCCGACAGCGTCATCGAGCTGACGCGCATCCGCCGCCAGATGGACCGGCGCCTGCTGCAGGCGGCGGGGGCCGCCTGACGCGGCGACCGCCCCCGGCGTCTGTGCTACAGGCCCAAGCGTGGTGACGCACCGGGACCTGTACGGCCCTCTCGGTGGCCGTGTCGATGACCGCGGCCTCCCGGCCAGCACGATGCCTGCGCCGCTGCTGCAAGAGAGGACTCAGCGCCGGGCCGCCGAACCTGTCAATGTCGGCCGCACCGGCGCACCATCCCGCGACCGAGGGGCTGCCATGACCTCCCGCGAGCGCGTCCTCGCAGCCATCGCCCATGAGCCTACCGACCGCGTCCCCATCGACCTCGGCGGCATGCGCTCCACCGGCATCATGGCGACCGCCTACAACCGCCTCAAGAGCCATCTCGGCCGCGATCACGATACCCTAGTGTATGACGTCGTCCAGGGCCTGGCGCAGCCGGACGCACGTATCCTCGATCGGTTCGATGTGGACGTAATCGACCTGGGCCGCGCCTGGTTCACCTCGCCCGATGACTGGCGCGACTGGACCCTCATGGACGGCTCCCCGGCGCGGGTGCCGGCGTGGTTCGAGCCCGAGCCCGACGGCGAGGGCGGGTGGCTGGTCCGGGGCGATGAGGGACAGGTCATCGGCGTGATGCCCCGCGGCCAGGAGTACGTCACCCAGACCTACTGGCCGATGGCGGATGACGCCGCCGGCCTCACCGAGCGCTCCCTGGCGGACCTGGAGCATCACATGGCGCAGGTCACCTGGGGGCGCCTGGGCTGCGCTCCGTGGCACCCCGGCTTCGACGAACGCCGGTGGGAGGAGATGCGTGCGCGAGCGCTCAAGCTCCGGCGCAGCACCGATCGGGCCATCATGTGCGCCTTCGGCGGCAACCTCATGGAGTGGTCCCAGTTCCTGCGCGGCTTCGGCGGGTTCCTCACCGATCTGGGCGCCCGGCGGGCCGACGCGCACCGGCTCCTGGAGGCTCTGACCGAGCGCCATCTGCGAGTCCTGGACCGCTTCCTGGATGCGCTCGGCGACGTCATCGACATCGTGCAGATGGGCGATGACCTCGGCACCCAGCACGGCCCGCAGATCTCGCCGGCGATGTACCGCGAGTTCTTTTTCCCTCGCCACAGGCGCATCTACTCCCGCGTGAAGGAGCGCTCGGACCTGGCGGTCTTCCTGCACTCCTGCGGCGGGCTCTACGAGCTGATACCCGACCTCATCGAGGCCGGGATCGACATCCTCAACCCCGTCC
>JBNGDZ010000437.1:0-4497 GCA_049975765.1 Armatimonadota bacterium | reverse complement strand
CTGGTGTGGCTCGCCGTCGGCCTCGTTGCACTGCACCACGCGCTGAACGTGGCCAACGCTTACAATCCGGCCGTCACCGCGCTCAGGGACCGCTATGGCCTGGCACCATTCTTCACGGAGGAGCCATGGACGCCGCTGCGCAGTCTGACCTTCTTCCATCGTCCGGAGATCATCGGCTTCGGCTGGTTCGTGGCGCTGGATGTCCTGTTCTCGGTGTGGTTCTTCCGCGTGTTGGGGCCGCTGGCGCAGAGCCTGGCGACCATCTTCGGCTATCGTGCCTCAGCCGGCTGGCCATACCTGCAGGAGCAGGGCACGGGCGCCTTCGTGATGCTGCTGGCGGTGCTGGTGTGGACCGGTCGGCGGCATCTGGGGGAGATGCTCCGGGCAGCCGTCGGCCGGGGCCGGACTTCGCACGAGGACGAGCCCATGCCGCCCGCGTGGGCCGTCTTCGGCACGGCCGGCGGACTCGTAGCCCTGGTCGCGTGGACCATGACGACGGGGATGTCGATTCTCCCGGCGGCGGCCTATATGGCGCTCCTGCTGGCCTTCGGCCTCGTCTACAGCCGCGTCCGGGCAGAGACGGGAGTCCCCACGATGTGGGCCTATCCCTTCGCCCAGGCGCGCACCACGATGGTGAACGTCATGGGCGGGGATGCCATCACCGGCCCGAACATCGGCAACCTGCTGGGGATCACCGGCTTCGGCTGGCTGGGCCGGGGCTACTTCATGTCGCTGATGGGCTACCAGCTTGAGAATGTGAAGCTGGCCGATGAGACGCGTCTCGACCGCCGGGGGATGATCTGGCTGATCGTGGCGGCCTTCGTCGTGGGAATGGTAGCTGGGTACGTCTTCAACCTGCGCAGCTACTACGAGTTCGGGGCGAACGTCCTGCACGGGGGCACGACAAGCGGCGGATACAACGTCCAGACGGCCGTCAGGGCGTGGTCGGACGCCGCCTCCCAGGTCAAGAACCCCTCCCTGCCCGACTGGAGCCGCGTTCAGGGGTCCATCGGCGGCGCCGCCATCACGCTGCTGCTGGTGATGACGCGCTTTTACTTCCTGCGCTCGCCCTTCCATCCCATCGGCTACGCCCTGTCGCTGAACTACGGCTACTGCCTGTGGGGCCCGTTCCTGCTGGTCTGGGTGGCCAAGGCCATCGTGCACAAGCTCGGCGGCGCCCGGTGGTTCCGGCGGGCGATGCCGTTCTTTTTGGGCCTGGCCTTCGGCGACCTGTTCATCGGCGGCCTGAGCTGGCTGGCGATGTGGGTCTTCGGTCCCGAGGTCTTCAACGGCTACATGGTCCAGTTCGGCTGAATCTCACCTCTTCCGCTCGCGGAGGCATCGCGCATGAAGGTCGCACTGATCGGCGCGGGCAGCGTCTCGTTCTCCCGCCGGCTGCTCATCGACCTGATGGCCATTGAGGGCATCGCACCCTCTGAAATTGCCCTGATGGACGTGGCGGCGGATCGCCTGGAGGTGGTCTCGCGCTACGCGCAGCGACTCATCGAGGAGCGTGATGCTGACACTGCCCTTACCGTCACGACTGACAACCGGGAGGCGATTGCCGGCTCCCGCTACGTGGTGATGTCCATTCGCGTGGGCGGCTACCAGCCGCGCCCGGACGACATCGGCATCCCACTTCGGTATGGTGTGGATCAGTCGGTCGGTGACACCATCGGGCCGGGGGGCATCTTCCAGGGCCTGCGCAACGCCCCCGCCTTGCTCGAGATCGCGGATCTGATGCGCGACACGGCGCCTCGCGGGATGATCCTGCAGCACTCCAACCCCATGGCCATCAACTGCTGGCTGATGAGCGTGGCCGCGCCGGAGATCCCGCACTATGGCCTCTGTCACTCCGTGCAGGGCACGTCCGAGCAGCTCGCGCGCTACCTTGGCGTGCCCTACGAGGAGCTTGACTACTGGGTGGCCGGCATCAACCACATGGCCTGGTTCCTGCGCCTGGAGCGTGATGGCGAGGACCTCTACCCGCTGCTTCGCGAGCGCATGGCCGATCCGGATGTCTACGCCAAGGACACGGTGCGCTTCGAGATCCTGCGGCACTTCGGCTACTTCGTCACCGAAAGCACCACGCACATGAGCGAGTACACGCCGTGGTTCCGCGACCGCCCGGAGATCATGGAGCAGTTCGGCCTCAAGTCGCGCGACATGGATCGCATCACCGGCCGCTGGGAGGCGCTCGCCGAGCGCCTGGAGAGTGAGCTGGCCGCGGACGAGCCGCTGCCCACCGCCCGCAGCCACGAGTACACAACCACGATCATGGAGGCCATCGAGACGGATACGCCCACGCAGGTGAACGTGTCGGTCCCCAACACGGGGCTGATCACGAACCTCCCGGGGGGCTGCGCGGTCGAGGTCCCGTGCATGGTGGACCGGCGCGGCGTGCACCCCTGCCACGTCGGGGCCCTGCCGCCGCAGCTTGCGGCCCTGAACGAGAGCAACGTGCGGTCCCAGGAGCTGGCGGTGCAGGCGGCGCTGCACGGCGACCGGGACGCGCTCTACCAGGCGGTCATGCTCGACCCGCTCACCGCCGCGGTGCTGTCGCTGGGGGAGATCCGCGAGATGGTGGACGAGATGCTGCAGGCCCAGAGGCGGTGGCTGCCGCAGTTCGATTGAGCGGCAGCTCAGCCGCCATCGGCGTAAGACACCGGCGGGTCGGAAGGGAGGACCGGCGCCGCCGGGGAAGACTCGGCCGCACGCACGACGCATCTGCGAGGCGATGATCATGAGCGACCGGCAGACGTGCGCAGGGGTTGTCTTCACCAGACCGCTTCATGCCGAGGTGCATGAGGGAATCCCGATGCCGCAGATGGACGAGGCCGGGGCGCTGACCCGCACGGTCTTCAGCACCATCTCGCGCGGCACGGAGCTTGACCTCTACACCGGCCAGTTCCACAGCCGCCGCGCCGGGACGCAGTGGTATCCCATGCTGCCGGGCTACATCCCGGTGGGCGAGGTGCTGGAGGTCGGGGAGCAGGTCGATCACCTCCAGCCCGGCGACCACGTGGTGGGCTCGAACCTCTTCGGCGACTGGGCCGGCGACTACTGCGTGGCCTGGGCCGGGCACCTCGAGCAGGTGGTCTACTCCAGCGAATCGCACTCGGCCCTGGCGGCCGAGCGGGCGGTGAGAATCCCCGGTGGCGTGCCGCTTGAGCACGCCGGCGTCTCGCTGCTGGGCGCCATAGCATACCATGGGGTGCACTACAAGGTGCGGCCGGAGGAGGGCGACACGGTCTTCGTGATCGGCCAGGGCGCCATCGGCTCCATGGCGGCGCAACTATGTAAAGCCCGTGGGGCGCGCGTGATCGTGGCAGACCTGTGCCAGAACCGGCTCGACGTGGCGGAGGGCTGGGGCGCGGCCGGCACCATCAACGCCTCCGAGACCGACATGTGGGGGGAACTGGCCTCTCTCTGCGAGGGCCCCGAGCCACAGGCCATTATCGAGGTCACCGGAGAGCCCGAGCTGCTGGATGAGGTTCTGCACCGGGCCCCGCCCTACTGCCGCATCCACGCCCAGGGGATGTATCTGGAGCCGATCTCCCTCTACATCCCGGAAACGCTCTTCGGCCGCCAGCTCACGCTCTCGGCGACCTGCGGGGAGCGGCCGGAGATGGTGCGTGCCGTGCTGGAGCTGATGGCGGAGGGCGAGGTGGTGGTGGATCACCTCGTCTCGGACATCATGCCCGCGGACGAGGCGACCGAGGCCTACGAGCGGGTCCACGACGATCCCGACGAGGTGGTGACCCTGGCGCTGGACTGGCGGTAGCCGGGCGGTATCGGTCGTATCATGTGGACAAGGAACTGATCCCGATGTCCGAGGGCGATGTGAAGTTCGCGTGCGCCGCGTGGGGGTTCCGCGAGATGTCCCTGCCGGACTACTTCCGGGCCGCAACGCGCATGGGGCTCGAGTACGTGGAGGTGAATGTCAGCCCCAGCACCCCGAAGCACCTCACCACCGACGCGACCGATGCCGAGGTTGAGAAGATGGTGGGTCAGGCCTCCGATGCCGGGGTCACCGTGGTCGCCCTGGCGGGTGGCAACAACTTCGCGGCCGAGGACCTGGCCTCTGAGATCGCCAGCGTCAGGCGGCAGATCGACATGACGGCGATGGCCGGAGCGGAGGTGCTGCGCATCTTCGCCGGCTGGGTCGGCGCCTCGCAGTTCACCGACGAGACCTTCCACCGCATCTCGGGCGCCATGGAGGAGGTGGGGGAGTACGCCGCCGAGCAGGGCGTCATGGTGGCGATGGAGAACCACGGCGGCATCACCGCAACCGGGGCCCAGTGCCGGAGGCTGCTGGCGGAGGCCGCCGCGGGCATGCCGGTGACGCAGGTGGACAAGCCGCTTGGGCTCAACTACGACCCGGCCAACTTCCGCCACGCCGGAGAGGATGCCCTGGCGGCGCTAATGGTCGCCGGCGACCTGATCAACTACTCGCACTGGAAGGACGTCCGCTACGAGGGCGACGAGGCTCACTAC
>JBNGDZ010000436.1:0-4507 GCA_049975765.1 Armatimonadota bacterium | reverse complement strand
GTTCCGGACGGAGGACCCCGATGAACGGGAGATTGCGGTGCCGCTGGGCGAAGTCCAGCCCGTAGCCGACCACGAAGCGGTCGGGGATCTCGATCCCCACATAGTCGGCCTCGAAGTCAACCGTCCGGCGTGCGGGCTTGTCGAGCAGGCAACAGGTGCGTACGGTGGCCGCCCCGCGCTCGGTCACGTGCGCCACCAGCCCCTGCAGTGTCTGGCCGGTGTCGAGAATATCGTCCACGATCACCACGTGCCTGCCCTTCACGTCCAGGCTCAGATCCGTCTCGATCTCGACCCTGTCGCCGACCGTGCTCTCCCCGTAGCTGGAGGCGTTGATGAAGTCGATCTCCAGCGGGAAGTCCAGCTGCCTGACCAGGTCCGCGAGGAAGACGAAGGCGCCGTTGAGCACACCCACCAGGATGGGCGAGAGATCGCCCACATCCTCGGTCAGCGCCGCCGCCAGTCGCCTCACGGCATGCCGGATCTCGACCTCAGTCGCGATGACCTCGGCGATGTCGTCGCGGGGCGATGGGGCAGCGGTCATGCTATTCCCACTCGATGGTTCCCGGCGGCTTGGAGGTGATGTCGTAGACCACGCGGTTTACCCCGCGGACCTCGTTGACGATGCGGTTCGAGATGCGCGCCAGCAGCTCGTGGGGCAGGTCCGCCCAGTCGGCCGTCATGAAGTCGTCGGTGGTCACCACCCTCAGGATGACCGGGTGCTCGTAGGTGCGGCCGTCGCCCATGACGCCTACACTGCGCATGGTGGCCAGCACGGCGAACCACTGGGCCAGGCCGTCCACGCCTTCGGCGTCAATCTCCTCGCGCAGAATGGCGTCCGCCTCCCGCACCATCTCCAGCCGCTCGGGCGTGATCGCCCCGATGATCCGCACCGCCAGGCCCGGCCCGGGGAACGGCTGGCGCCAGACGATGTTCTCAGGCAGTCCCAGCTCCAGCCCCACCCGCCGCACCTCGTCCTTGAACAGCGACCGGAGGGGCTCGATGTTCTCGACGAAGCGCATGTCCTCGGGCAGGCCGCCGACGTTGTGGTGGGTCTTGATGGTGGCGGTCTCGTCGCCCCCGCTCTCGATGACGTCCGGGTAGAGAGTCCCGTGCGAGATGAACTTGAAGTCGCCCAGTCTCTCGGCCTCTCTCTCGAAGGTGCGAATGAAGGTCTCGCCGATGATGGCGCGCTTGCGCTCCGGATCATCGACCCCCTGGAGCCTCTCCAGGAATGTCTCCGACGCGTCCACGAACACGAAGCGGTCGCCCAGGCGGGGCTGGAAGGTCTCGATAACCTCCTCGGCCTCATTCTTGCGCAGCAGCCCGTGGTCGATAAACATGCAGGTGAGCTGATCGCCGATGGCGCGATCCATGAGCATGGCGACGACCGAGGAGTCCACGCCGCCGGAGACGGTGCAGAGCACTCGCTCGTCGCCCACCCGCTCCCGGATCTCCGCCACGGCCTGCTCGATGAAGGACGCCGTGCGCCATGTGCCCCCGCAGCCCGCGACGTCGTAGAGGAAGTTGCGGAGAATGAGCATGCCCTGGGGCGTGTGCTGGACCTCGGGATGAAACTGCACGGCACAGAGTCCGCGGTCGAGATCGGCCATCGCCGCCACCGGGCTGTCCCCGGTCCTGGCCAGCAGCCGGAAGCCGTCAGGGACCTCCTCCACGCGGTCACCGTGGCTCATCCAGCACGTTGTGTGCTGCGGGACGCCCGCCATCAACACGTCCTGGTCCACGACCTCCAGCTCCGTGCGGCCGAACTCGCGATTGTCGCCGGGGCGGACTCTCCCGCCCAGGGCGTGGGCCATCAGCTGGCAGCCGTAGCAGATTCCCAGTACCGGCAGGCCGCACTCGAAGATGGCCGGGTCGTAGTCGGGAGCGTCCTCCGCGTAGACGCTCGAGGGCCCCCCGGAGAGCACCAGGGCGGATGGGTTGAGGGCCAGCAGCTCCTCCGCCGTGGCATCGCAGGGGACGATCTCGGCGTAGACGTTGTGCTCCCGGATGCGGCGCACGATGAGCTGGACGTACTGTGCGCCAAAGTCCAGTACGAGAACCTTCTCCTGCTGGGAGGGCAGTTGCGTGAGACGTGCTGCTCGGCTCATCTTGTCATGTCCCGAGTCGGTGCTGGCCTGAAACACGGGGTCTCAGCGGCTGACGTCAGCTGTCTCAGAGGCAGGTGTGGCCGGTTCGCGTTGAACCTGCGCTGGCCGGCTCCGCCAGACACACAACTGTTGAGGACCAGCGCGGTATGCAAGGGAAAAAGCGCGGAAAACAGCGCCAAGGCTCGGAAAGGACCCGCGGAGGAACTGCGGTCTACGCGGCTACTATAGCAACGCAGTAAACGCTTGTCAACGCCTCTTCCGAACTTTTTCGTGGGCAGGGGCGCTGCGTCTACCAGACTGTGGACCACAGATTCCACTTCAGCCCGCGGCTGCCGCCCCCCGAATCGGCCTCGCCTGCAAGTGGGCAGCGGCCCGGCCGGTCGGAAGAGTGAAGCAGCAGGCCGCCACTGTCCAGCGAGCGATCGGCGACGAACAGCCCCAGCGCGGCGCCCGCGAGCACCTGGTCCACGTCGTGATAGCCGCCCTCCACGCGCGCCCACCCCACCGCTGAGGCGAAGCCATAGAACGCCGGCCGGGCGTCGGGCTGCCAGTCGGTCAGCGCTCGGGCGAAGCCGAAGGCCACCGCCGTGTGGGCGCTGGGGAAGCCGTCGTCCGCTGTCGGCTCCCGAGGTCGGGACGCGTCCACCATAGCCTTCAGTACCGCGCTGGTCGCGGCCGAGCCGGCGGCAGCGTCGAGCGCGCGCTTGCCAGCATCGGCCGTCTCCTCCTCGGCCGACAGCAGCATCACGGCGCCTGTGGCCCCGATCAGCACAAGGGAGTGCTGGTTGATCCACCGGGCCACCGGGTCGCGGTCCCAGTCCTGACCGGCGGCGCAGCCGGCGCTGAGTACTACGAGCAGGACAGGTGCTGCCACCCAAGAGCTCCGGCGAGCCGGCCCCCACCCGGTTGGCGCGCTGGCGATGCTCTCGCCCATACCCGACCACGACCTTCGTCAGAGACCACGCACATCTTCCAGTCCTCGAAGCGCTCCTCGCGATCGTCGCCGGTGTGTGCAGAACTGTGCTGGTGGGCAAGCTTCGAGGCTCAGTCCAGCTTCCCCTGCTGCCGCTCGCGCTCGAGGTGCTCGTTGATGCGCTCCCGCGCCTCTTCGATGATAGGCTCCATCTCGGCCATCGTCCAGGTGCGCTCCTCGAAGCTCCGCTGCTCGACGGTCTCCAGGAAGGCCGCCATCTCCTGGAAGTAGGAGCCGTAGATGTGGAAGGAGTCCACCATGTGGTTGTACTGGCCGACCCGGATCTGGCGGCCCAGGCGGTCCGAGAGCCGCTCGGCGATGAGCCGCTGCACCTCGGTGAAGGCGTACATGTTCATGTAGGAGGCCTTGAAGGCGTCGTTGCTGCGCATGTGGCAGGCCATGACCAGCCGGTCGTCGAAGACCCGGAACCACATCCGCTGCAGGCAGGCCGGATCGTCGATGCCGGCGTCCTCCCAGCACTTCCAGATGGCGGCCTGCGCCCGGCGGGTGTGCGGGGCGGCGGCGAGGGCATCGACCACGTAGTCAAGCTGGTTGATGACGCGCCCGTCGGGGAGCGAGTAGGCCTCCAGGCGCTCGTGGTAGGTGTACTGCCACTTCCCGGCCTCGGGGTCGATCCAGTGGTCGTGGATGCCGTGGACGACCTCCTGGCGGTAGACCTCCAGGTCGTAGATGCCGCCGGGCAGGGCTCGGTGGATGCGCGGCTCAGCGAAGGGGTCACGGACAGCCAGCGCCAACGAGACATCGCGGCTGGGCGGATCGCCCTCCCGATCGTACTGCGTGGGGATGGAGGCTCCTCGCTCCCAGCACTCGATCACCGCTCGCTCCCAGCCTTCGGCGAGGGTCTCGGCCTCGATGCACACCAGCGGAAGGTCGAAGGAGTCGCTCATCTGATTCCACCCGAGAGAGAGTGTGTCGCGGCATCGGACCGCGTGGATGCGTATACCTTGAGCTTGCGTCGCCGAGATTCCTTCACCGAGGCCGGCAATCGCGTCTGCTCAGCGCGCGGGCCGTACCAGCCGGGCGGGGTGCGTCGCGAGGTAGGGCAGAGCACCGCGCAATCCCACGCGCACGTCCTCCAGGACTCCCTCCGGCGCCTCGCTCGCCTGCAGAGACAGCGGCCCTCCGGCGCCCGGATCGAAGCTGAGGTGCACGGAGTCCTTCTCACCGGTGTGCCCCGAGCCCAGTTCCTCGCCGTCCGGGCCGAAGACGGTCAGCGTTGCGGTCTCCCCCGGCGTGTCGGTGTCCAGGATGACGGACACCTCATCGGCCTCCGGATCGGGCAGGAAGTACATCCGGGGCGTGGCCCCGACGAAGCTCTGGTCGCGGCCAGCCAGCACGAAGCCGGCCGCGTCGCAGGTGACTCGGGCGGCGTTAGCCCCGGCGTTCACCAGCAGTTGGTAGGCCC
>JBNGDZ010000435.1:0-4517 GCA_049975765.1 Armatimonadota bacterium | reverse complement strand
GAGCATGCCGACCGCGTCCCCGGCGGCCACCTGCGCGACGCCCGCGGCCTCGGGCGCCAGCGTCCCCGTAAGCATGCCACCATCAAGCCGCCAGCTCCGGCCCAGCACCGGCACGCTGATAGAGCCCTGCACCATAGGCGCCGACACCCGCCGCGGCTCGGAGGACCAGTTCACCGCGACGATGTAGTCGGATCCGTCGCGACCCGGCACTCGCGCCATCGAGACCTCCGGGCCGGCGTCCAGCCAGCGGCAGCCTGCTTCGTCGGCGGCGAGGTCGGCGGTGGCCGACGCCGCCTGATCCGCCACGATCACCGTGCAGCAGTCGCGGGCATCGTCCACTCCCGGCCACGAGACGGGGATGCGGAACTCGCCTTTCGCCTCGTTCCTGTGCAGACCGTGGCTGAATCGGGCCCCGCCTGGGTGCACAACGATGTACCCGATGCGGTCATCCACGTTCAGCCACGGTCCGGCCAGCGGCGCGGGCGCGCCGGCCTCAGCGTCCGCGTCGCGCGACAGAGCGCGCTCGCCCTGGGCCGAGTGCAGGCGCCGAGTGTAGCCGTTCAGGTCGGAACTCAGCAGCGCCAGTGACGCGGAGATCTGTGTGCCGGGCGCCTCGCTATCGCCCGCGTGCGAGAGCACGATCACCGTCTGCTCGTCGGGCAGCGCGACCAGGGCGTGGCGGCTGCCATCGGCCTTTGTGCCGATCCCGGCAAAGCCACCACCGAAGAACCGCGTCCGGCGCCGCACGAAGGAGTCCTGGCCCAGGCGCCCCCAGGCGCTGAGCAGCCAGTCGCCGTCCCGGGGCACGACCGCCCAGTCGCTGACGCCGCTTTCCGCGCCCATCACAGCCAGCCGCCTCGGTGTGCGGTTGACGGCGATGCCACCCAGGGCCGCGTGCGCCCAGAACAGCGCGTTGCCCGACAGCCACCGCTGCAGGTCCTGTTCGGGCCCGGCCTGGACCTCGACACCGGACAGGAGGTTCGCAAGGTATCCACGCTGCGGCGCGATCCGGCCTGACCACTCCCCGAAGGCCAGGCAATCGCGCTCCAGCCGCGCCGCGAGCGGGCTGCGGTGCCTCAGCTTCAGGTACGTCCCCAGGCGGATGGCCTGGAAGTACTGCGCGCTCTCCCCGTAGCGGGTGCGCTCCCTCTCATTCGGCGAGTAGATGCGCCCGCGCCACAGGGTCAGCGGCAGGAGGAAGCGCCGCGCCACCCAGTCGAAGTTGTACATGAACACGTCCGGCACGGAGCCCTCGACATCGAGGAAATGCGCCGCCCCGACGCAGGCGGTGTTGATGGCGTTCTGCGCGTACATCACGTCGGGGCTGGTGTGATTCGCGATGGTGAAGTCCGCCCACCAGGAGCAGCCGGTAGCCCAGTCGTTGACAGGCCTGCCCTCCACCACGTCGGCGCACTGCTGCAGGTGCCACGTCGAGCAGGCGTTCACGAGGTCGCGGTTCAGCGCCTCGCGGGCCTCCCGCCAGGCTTCCGCCCCCACGCTCTGGAGGTACAGCGCGCGGGGGATGCGGTTGTCCAGCCCCCACATGTTCTCCTCCATGCGCGTGTTGCCCGCCGGCCCCCAGCCGCTCACGACCACCGACTCCGTCGGACGCGGGGCCATCTGATGGCCCATCACGCCCTCCAGCAGCGGCAGCCCGTAGTACTGCCGCTGATGCTCATCCAGTAGATCCCCCAGCAGGCGGAGGGTCAGGTAGTGCGTCCAGAAGTAGTAGAGACCCGGCCCCCGGCCGAAGTCCTTGATGCCGCCCCCGAAGTCCCAGTCCTTGTGGGGCTGCTGGACCTGCAGCTTCACGATCTCCCGCGCCAGCCGCCGGAGCTCGTCCCGGTCGGCTCCCAGTGTCGACGGATCATAGTGAGGATCCGCCAGCAGCGGCCCCAAGGCCGTGGTGAGCGTCCCGGCGAACCCTTTCGGCGCCACGTGCACCTCGGTCGGGTTCGCTTCGGGATCCAGTGCCACGTGCCCTCCCGCCTCATCCTCGACCCATGTTAGGCCCGGATACGGGCGGCCGTAAAGGCGCAGCGTGCGGTCGGAGACGGGCTGGCCTCTCTCGAGCGCCGAACGCACCTGCTGCGCCACGACACGCGACCAGTCGCGCGTGGTCAGCCCATAGTCCGCGGGCAGCTCCGCCTCCCACCGACCGAACCCGTCCTCAGCGAACGCGGGCAGCGCGGCCAGCATCGTGGCAAGGCACGCAAGGCTGACGGCTCGGACCGCTGCGGACCTCATGTCGGCAGCACCTCCAGCACGGCGCGTGACGCTCCTCCGTCATGCTCCTCGATGACACGCACACCTACCGGCGTACGAAGCCGCGCCGCTGGCGCTACCGGCGTCGCAGCACAAGCACCCGGCCGGACGTTACCTCGTCAAGACGCAGGCGGGCCTCGCCGCCATCCACCGTGCACTCCACCGGCGTCAGTCCCTCCGGCGTGGCCTCACGCGCGATGACATCCCGCAGGTACTCGGGCAGTTCGACCGTCACCGTGACGTCCCGCGCGGGCTCGATCTCAGGCGGCTGAGGCTTGCTGGCCGGGATGTGATTCGCGACCGCCACGACGATGCTGTCCGGCCCGCACAGCAGAGCCCCCGCCCAGACGCGCTGCTTCGGCCAGCGCTGTTCGCCGACCACGCCCGTGTCTACCGTCCCGGCGTCGGTCGAGGCCCAGTCCACCGGGCAGCCGAGCAGCAGCTCGTCCTCGATCGCTGCGATGAGCGCGTTCATGGCCGCGATCTCCCGGCGCGCCGCGTCGTTGATCTGCCAGCCGCCCGCACCGGCCGAGTAGACCCAGCTCGTCAGGCCCTTTGTGCCCGCGCCGATGGCCTGCACCACGTTCTGGCGATACTCCGCCGGGATCGGCCCCCGGCGGTTGCTCGGCACCCCCTGGCCCTCGCTCCAGCCGAAGGCCTCCAGACAGGCATAGAGCCGTCGCGGCGCCCCGCACCGGCGCACGAAGTCGAGGCTCTGGCGCACGTAGGCGTGGTCGGCGCCGTAGAAGTTGATCGGGTAGGGATCGAAGCAGGCGATGTCCGCAAGCTGGCCGTAGACGCCCCAGTTCAGCGGCCGCGTGGTCCCGTTCATGATGATCCAGGTGGCCGTCCGCGGGGCCTGCGTCCGCACCAGCGTCGGCCAGCCGGAGTCCATCAGCCGCCGCGCCTGGTAGCCCAGCCCGCTGTTGTACCCGCCGCCGCGGTTGTCGTGGGCGTCGGGCTCGTCCGGGCCCATCACAAACATCACGCGCTCGTGGGCATCGAACATGCGGTCCGTGTTCGTGACCGTGTAGATGCCGTGCTCCTCGCAGTCCTCCAGCGAGCGGTGGTGCCACATGCCCAGGTTCATGTTCATCTCGCCACAGATCTCGGAGGGGACGTGGATGGAGCTGCGCGGGAAGATCCAGGGGATGACCCGGAACTGCGCGGCGACCGTGGCGCCCGACTCGGTCGTCGCGCTCACCGCATGATAGGACATCGGCCGCAGCGCTCGAGGCAGGTCCGCCACCGCCAGCGCCACGCCGTCGCGGAAGTCGCCGCCGTACCAGGCGACGTTACTGAGTCTCTCGCCGTCGAGCGCCAGTTCGGACAGCCTGGCCGGAGGTGTCTCTCCCATCGGCCGCAGGTAGACGTAGAGCCTCTCCCCCGTCTGGTCGGTCGTAACGTAGTCTATCGCCGCGGCGGGAGGCTCGTAGCGGATACGCAGGCTGACGGTGGCCGCGTTCTCGCACGGGATCTCCAGCGACGCGGAGGGGCCCTGAGGCCGCCGGCGGAAGCGAATGTACAGCTCCGCGCACTGCCCTGGCGCGATCGACCGGGGGCGGCAGCGGTACCACACCACCCCGCGGGCGTCCCACTCGTCGGTCTCGAAGTCCACGTAGCTGTCCTCGACCGGCGCGCCGTTGAGCTGGATGGGGCCGCTGACGCGGATGGCCTCCCGGCCCGGGTTTCGCAGGATGACGCGCAGGGCGCCGAACTCCTCGTGCTCATCGTACATCCGCTGCAGGCCGGCGTGGACCAACCCCACCTCCTGCTGCGCCTGGCGCCCCTCGACGGCCTGCGAGTCCGCCGGCGGCATCGGGTCGGGCAGGTAGTGTGCGCCGACCACCTCCAGCGGCCGGGTTCGCGACAGCTCCGGCTTCGGCGCCCACTGCGGAGCCCCCCACCCGGCGAGCGCGATCTCGCGCACGATCACTGCGCCCGAGTCGCCCGCGGTCACGCGCAGCTCGTGCAGCCCCGGCGCGCCGCGAGGCAGCTCGGCGAACACCGCGCGCTCCTCGTCGAAGTAGCTGGCCGCGTCGAAGGCCCCGACCTGCTCCCCGTCCCACAGCACGCGCATGTTCCGAGAGCCGTCCCGCACCGCGCGGATCGTCAGCCGGGCCAGCAACGGCCTCGGCTGATCCGTCCGCACGAAGGTCACCAGCGACAGCGGCGAGCGACGGTCGTGCAGATAGACGCGACGGATACGGAAGCCCGCGGACGCGTCCGTGTCCAGCGCCGCGACCTCACCC
>JBNGDZ010000434.1:0-4518 GCA_049975765.1 Armatimonadota bacterium | reverse complement strand
TCATCGAGTACACCGACGTGCAGGTGGGACCGCCCTTCCGCTTCGTGGGCTGCAGCCGGGGCGCGCTGGGCACCGAGGCGGCGGCGCACCCGGCGGGCGCAGAGGTCAGGGGGCTGCTCCGCCAGTGGGGCTTCTTCCTGGTGGACCCGGACAGCGAGCTCGCCGAGCAGCTCACCCGCAACTTCTGCAGGATCGTCAACGAGTGCGACCTCGACATGGTCTACTTCGACGCCAGCGACGGCACACTGCCGCCCTACCTGGACCGCTGGTACTACCTCAACCGCATGCACCTGGGCTACTACCGCCAGTTCGACCACGACGTGCTCTATCAGACCTCCATGGGGACGGGAAGCAACCTCCTGTGGCACATCGTCCCCCGCAGCGCCTCCGCCGACGGCCACGGGGACCTCAAGGGCTACCTGGATCAGCGCTGGCGGGGGATTCTCGCGCAGCGGGACAACTTCACCCGTTCGGACATCGGGTGGTACTACATGTTCAGCGACGTGCGGCCCGACCAGATCGAGTACGTTCGGGCGAAGGCGCTGGGCATCGACGGCTCCATCTCCATCGAGGCCTCCCGGCAGTCGCTGGAGAGCCTCCCGCTGGCGCGCAAGACCTTCGAGATGCTGGCGCGTTATGAGCGGGCGCGGCTGGCGGGCTACCCGCCCGAGGACCTCAGACAGAGGCTGCTGGAGCCGGGTCACGACTTCAAGCTCTTCGAGACCGAGGATGGCTTCAGGCTCTACCGCGCGGAATACCAGCAGCCGCGCAGGATCGATGGACTGGACGGCGAGGTCAACGTCTGGCGCATCACCAACGACCTCGAGGTGCCCTGTGAGCTTGGCGTGGAGATCGTGCCGGGCTCCCGCCCGGTGGCCTTCGGGGAGTACAACGCGCCGGAGGCGATGACCATTGAGAGCTTCGACGACCCCGACGCGTACGTGCTGGGCGGCGAGAACCAGTACGAGCAGTACGTCGTCGGCACCCGCAAGGAGATCTCGGACACCGGCCCGGTCATGGAGGGCGTCAGTCAGCAGTTCGCGCTATCGGAGGAGACGAAGGTGGGGCCCGGCGCGCTGCGTTACTCGGCGACCAGCGAGGCGGCCACGCCCGGCTGGAGCGGCATCGGGAGACGCTTTGACCCGCCGCTGGACCTGGCCGACCGCGCCGGCATCGGCCTGTGGGTGCACGGCGACGGCGGCTACGAGACGCTGCGCGTGCAGCTCCGCGACACCCAGGGCCGCCACGCCGACGACCTGCTGACCATCGACTTCGCCGGCTGGAGCCTGCACACGTTCGCGCTGCCCGAGCAGGACTTCGACCACTCGCAGGTGGAGTACCTCCTCTTCTACTTCAACGGCATCCCGCGAGGGGCATCGGTGAGTGTGATCCTCGATGACGTGCGGGCGCTGCCCGAGATCGCCACGGTCACCGCCCTCCAGACCCCCATCATCGTAGTGAACGGCGAGCGGACGGGCTTCCCGGTGCGCCTCGAGGCCGGCGAGGCCCTGACCTGCGACGGCCCTGGCGGCGCCACCGTCTGGCCGGTGGGCATGGCGCCCGGACAGCCCCTGGGTGTGTCCCTGGAGGGCCTGCGCCTGCAGCCGGGAGAGAACACTGTCGCTCTGGAGGCCGAGCAGTTCCCCGGCGGCGTCAACGCGCTGCTGTATCGCATGTGGCCGCTGGAGGAGTAGGCAGCTCGCATCGCCGCCGCGCGTGTCGCGCGGAGGGTACCCCCGCCGGCGCGTCGAAGCAGGGCGTCCACTATCGATTCGCATGCAGGAGGTCTGAGGATGAAGCAGTCACTGGTCTGGTGGTCGTTTGTCGGCGGCTCGAGCTACGAGCCGCAGGAGATCATGAAGGCGGCGAAGGAGATCGGCTACGACGCCATGGAGATGATGCAGCCCGAGCAGATCCCGATGGTGAAGAACCACGGGCTGGAGGTCTCGCTGCTGATCGGCCACGACTCGCTAGCCGACGGCATGAACGACCCGGACAATCACGATCGCATCGCCGATGAGCTGGCCGAGAGCATCCAGGTGGCGGCCGACAACGACGTCCCGGTGCTGTGCTGCTTCTCGGGCAACCGGCGCTTCGGGCTGTCGGATATGAAGGGCGCCGAGTACTGCGCGGAGATCCTGGCCCGGGTGGCGCCGCAGGCCGAGAAGGCTGGTGTGACGCTATGCATGGAGCTGCTCAACTCCAAGGTCGATCATCAGGGCTACCAGTGCGACAGCACTGCCTGGGGAGTGCACCTGTGCCGCATGGTGGGCTCGCCGGCGGTCAGGCTGCTGTATGATGTCTATCACATGCAGATCATGGAGGGCGATCTGATCCGCACCATCACCGAGAACATCCAGTGGATCGGGCACTTCCACACCGGCGGCAACCCCGGGCGCAATGACCTCGACGACCAGCAGGAGATCTACTACCCGGCCATCGCCCGCGCCATCGCACAGTCCGGCTACGACGGCTATGTGGCGCACGAGTACCGGCCGAAGGAGGATACCATCGAGTCCGCCCGCGCGGCGTTCGAGATCTTCAGCGTCTGAGGCCCGTCGCGCTCTGAGGGAATCCAAGCGCGGCATGGGGGCTTCCAGGGCCTATCCCGGCGGCCAGGTCATCTTGCGGCCGCCGAGTACGTGCACGTGCAGGTGCGGGACCTCCATGCCGCTGTCGGGGCCCCAGTTGATCACCGTGCGGTAGCCGGACTCGGCGATGCCCTCCTGCCGGGCTACCTCCGCGGCGACCAGCAGCAGGTGCCCCAGCAGCTCCCGGTCCTCGTCTCCGGCTGAGGCCAGGCCGGTGACGTGCGCACGGGGGATCACCAGCAGGTGTGTGGGCGCCTGGGGGTTGATGTCGCGGAAGGCCACGCACTGCTCGTCCTCATGGACGATGTCGCTGTCGATCTCGCCGGCGGCGATCCTGCAGAAGATGCAGTCCTCGGGCATCATATCTCCTCCAGTCACGTGATCTCCAGGAGCCGAACAGCCTGCGGGAAGTTCGCGGCAACCGCCACCAGGCCCTCCCGCGGAGCACCCCGTCGAGGAGCTGCCACGACTGGCGGGGCTCAGCGCGTGAAGCGGCGGCCGTCGAGGCTGAGGGCGTCGAGATCGTTGCTGATGGCCTCCAGCCCCAGGATGGTGCACGACATCGGGTCCGGTGCGGCGGTGAAGCTCAGCGCCAGCTCCTCCGACAGCAGGTCGGTGATGCCCCGCAGCAGCGCGCATCCTCCCGTGAGCGTGGAGTCCACCTGGCTGATCTCATCGACCTGCCGCTCCGGCAGCTCCTCCAGCACCCACAGGATCTCGGCGGCGGCGGGCTTTAGGGCGCCGCGCATCAGCTCCGCGATCCCCTCCAGCTTCTGCGAGCCGTCCTCGGGCTCGTCAGTGGCCACGTCGGCCAGGCGCACCTCCTCCCCCACCATCTCCGAGCTGAGGGCGCCGGCCATGATCTTGATGTCCTCCGCGCGGGCCAGCCCGATGCTGGTCCGGTAGCGGCGCTTGACGTAGCGACGGATGGCCTCATCGAGGTCATCGCCGCCGTAGTGGAGGGCCTCACCGGCGGCTATCATCCCGCCCGATACCACCGCGATGTCCGTGGAGCCCGCGCCCATGTCCACCACGAGGCGGCACTCCGGCTGGTCCATCGGCAGGCCTGCGCCGATCGCGGCGGCAAGCGCACGCGGGACGGGGACGACCTCGCCGACGCCGGCGGCCCGCAGGACGTTGACGAGCGCCCGCCGCTCCACCTGCGTGGCGCGCGTGGGCTCGCCCGTTACGGCGGTGGGCGCCAGGAGCGGGCGGTGGCCCAACGCCTGGTGGATCAGGTGGCGCAGCAGCAGCACTGCGGCATCGAAGTCCGCAACCACGCCGCCGTCCAGGGGTCGGACGACCTCCACGTCGGAGACTTCGCGGTCGAGCATCTGCTTGGCCTCGGCGCCGTAGGCGATGGGCCGGCGCCGATCGGCCTCGAAGGCGATGACCGTCGGCTCCCGCACCACCAGCCCCGCATCCCGCACGCTGATGTGGCAGGACGCCGTCCCCACGTCAATGGCCAGGCCGGTTTTCCAGGGTAGCAGCCGCCGAAGCACGGGCCTCAGACCCTCCAGGTCCGGATGAGCGGTCGGACACCCACAGCAGTCTACCACAGGGCCACCAGTGAGGCAACGACGGGAACGACAGGCCGGACGGTGGTCCGGCCTCTCCATACGACAACGGCGGCGGCCGGACGCCCTGTGCAACGCGCCCCCGGAGCAAAGAGCCGGCTGGTCTGGCCCTGTTCCATCGCGCAGGTCGGGCTTCCACCCCGCCGTCGTTGCCCGCTCGGATAACGGAGGAGGCCATGCCTGCCGTTACGCGGGCGCAAGCTCGCGTGGAGGGGCCGGACCACCGTCCGGCCCGGGATTGCCATATCGCGCAGGTCGCGGCCTCAGCCCGCCGGCGTTGCCCGCTCGGATAACGGAGGAGGCCATGCCTGCCGTTACGCGAGCGCAAGCTCGCGTGGAGGGACCGGACC
>JBNGDZ010000433.1:0-4518 GCA_049975765.1 Armatimonadota bacterium | reverse complement strand
TCGAGGTGCATCCCCTTCACGCGCTGAGAGAGCAGTTGCAGCCGGAGCCGGAGCTGGGGGGGATCAGCCTGCGCAACACCGACAACTGCTACCTGCTCAGCTCCCACTCGTTCATCCCGGACCTCGAGGAGGTGGTCAGCACTGTCCGGTCGGCCACATCCGCCCCCATCGTGCTGGGCGGTGCCGGCTTCTCGGCGGCTCCCGGGGCCGTGCTGACCGCTGCCGGCGCCGACTGCGGGATCGTGGGCGATGGCGAGCGCGCCCTCCCGATGCTGCTGGAGGCGGTGCGTGGCACCCGGCGCCACTCAGACGTGCCCGGCCTGGTCTGGGCCGATGGGGAGGTGCGCGCCAACGCCGTTGCGTGGCCGGCCTTGGAGGATGTGCCACTGCGCCGGGACAGCATCGACATCGAGCGCTACTTCCGCGAGGGCGGGCAGGTGGGGCTGGAGACCAAGCGGGGCTGCGACCGGCGATGCATCTACTGCGCCGACCCGCTGAGCAAGGGCCCCCTGACGCGGACACGTTCGCCCTCGGCGGTGGCGGACGAGGTCGAGAACCTGCTCGACCGGGGCTACGATGTCTATCACATCTGCGACAGTGAGTTCAACATCCCGCAGTGGCACGCCCGCGCGGTCTGCGAGGAGCTGATCCAGAGGGGGCTCGGCGAGAAGATCCGGTGGTACGGGTACCTGGCTCCCGCGCCCTTCTCGGAGGAGCTGGCCGCAGTCATGAGGCGAGCGGGGTGCCGAGGCATCGACTTCGGCGCCGACAGCGGCAGCGAGGAGATGCTGCGAAGGCTCGGCCGCGACTTCACACCTGAGGACACGGCGAACGCCGTGAGGGCCTGCCGCAGGGAGGGCATGGCCGTCATGCTCGATCTGCTTATCGGAGGCCCCGGGGAGACCCGTGAGACCGCCAGGCGGAGCATCGAGATGGCCAGGGCGTGCGACCCCTCCTGTGTGGGTATCTCGCTGGGGGTGCGCATCTACCCGGGCACCGGGATGGCCCGGCTGATCGGCCGACAGGGGCCGATGCATCAGAACCCTGCGCTGTGGGGTCACACCGCCGGCAACGAGAGCCTCCTGCTGCCGGTGTTCTACCTCTCCCCTGACCTCGGCTCGCCGGAGCAGGCCGCCGGGCTTCTCGCGGATCTGATCGCCGGGGATCCACGCTTCTTCTTCGGCGGCAGCGGGGATGACGCGGACTACGACTATGACGACAACCAGGTGCTTGTGGAGGCCATCGCCAAGGGCGCGCGGGGAGCCTACTGGGACATCCTCCGGCGTCTCCGGGAGAGATAGCCCGGGAACTCTCCGAAGCATGGGCAGCCGGCATCAGGCCGGTCAGATGAGCCACAGATTCTGTCCGGGATTCTTGCGATTGCTCTTGGCTTTGGGGTGAAATGGGGGTACAATACCCGCGCCAGTTGACGGTGCACCAATGGGAGGCGCAGGATCATGATGCTGCGCGACTCACCGCGTCGGCGGCAGTACGCCTGTGTCGTGACCGTCCTGGTTCTTGTCTGTGCGGTTGCCGCGCACGCAGACACGTGGCAGCGCGTGGTGTGGCAGGACAACTTCGAGGACGGTGACTACACCAGCAACCCCACTTGGACACCGTTCGGCAGCCCGGACTCGACCCGCTCGGTGACGAGCTGGGAGGGCGACTACGCCTTTCATCTGACCGCTCCCTACTACTTGGCAGCGGGCGCCGGCTGGTCCGGGGCCTACGTCACTGACTCGCAGGCCGACCAGGGCATCGAGGGCTGGCTTGACACCTCCCCGACGCAGAATGACGACTGGGCGGCGCTCTACATGCTGCGCTACAGCCCCCCGGCAGCCGCTTTCGGCACCGGCTATGCTGTGGCGCTCACACACAATGCCGCGGATGCAATCTTCGCCCAGTTGTACCAGCTCGACGACTCCAGTTACACGCCCATCACCGACCCGGTCACGATCACGAGCTCATACGAGGACCTCTGGGTCCGCTTCATGGCCACCGGAACCGACGCGGACCTGCAGCTGGTGAGCCGCATCTGGGCGGACGGCCAAGCGGAGCCCTCCGGCTGGATGCTCGACAGCAACAATCCTGGCAGCACCAGCGGCATCAGCAGCTACTACAACACCGGCTACGGGGGCGTGGGTGTGGTCGCGACTGTTGGTGACCTGACGGCCGACGCGTACTTCGACGAGATCAAGTACGGGACGCCTGAGCCGGCCACGCTCGCCATGATGGCCGCTGGCCTGGGCGCGCTTGTGCTGCGCACCCGCCGAAGGCAGTAGCCTCAGCAGGTCGGAACGAACGATGGCAAACGCCCCGCTCACTCGAGCGGGGCGTTTCTGCATCTCCTGCGTCACAAGCGCACAGCTACAGCTACCAGCAGGTGTAGCCGCCATCGATGATCAGGTCGTGGCCCGTGGTGTAGCTTGATGCGTCCGACGCCAGGTACACGGCAGCCCCGACCAGCTCCTCCGGCTCCGCCATCCGTCCCATCGGGATGTATGGCGTCCAGCTGTCGAAGTGCTCCGGGAACTGCATCGTAAGCTCGCTGAGGGTGTAGCCGGGGCTGATGCTGTTCACCCGAACGTTGTGCTGCGCCCACTCCACGGCCAGGCTTCGCGTGAGATGCACGACACCTGCCTTGGAGGCGTTGTAGCCCACCTGGTGCTGCGGGCGGTTGGCGATGCTCCCCGACATGGAGGCGATGTTGATGATCGAGCCGCCGCCCTGCGGGATCATGATGCGACCGGCCGCCTGGCAGGTCAGGAAGGTCCCGGTCAGGTTCACGTCGACCACGTCGTGCCACTGCCGCTCGGTCATCTCCTCCGCATCGGCCCAGATGCACACCCCGGCGCTGTTGAGCAGAATGTCCAGGCGCCCGAAGTGATCCTCGATCCGCGCGAAGGCGGAACTCACCGCCTCCCCGTCGGTCACGTCGCAGACGATCCCGACGGTCCCCTCTCCCATCTCCTCGGCCGAATCCGCCAGGCGGTCCTCCAGGATATCCAGCAGCGCGATGCGCGCCCCCATCTCCATGAGGGCGTCGGCGCAGGCGCGGCCGATGCCCCGCGCGCCCCCGGTTACCGCCGCCACCCTCCCCTCCAGCTCGAACATCTCGCGAACGCCCATGGCGTGTCTCCTCCCGTGTACGGTGTTGGGATGACCGGCCTGGCATTTCGCGCTGCTGCGCGTGGTCCCTGCCCGCCCGGTCGCCGTTGGTCGCCCCCGGTGTTCGGCGTTGCTTGACCACCGCATTGAGCAGCCGGACGACCGTCCCGTCCGGCGCTGCAGTCGGTGAAGCGACGCCTACGCGAGGAGGCCGTGGTAGCGGCCGAGCCAGTAGGGGAGCAGGTAGTGGGTCGCATCCTCCTCCGAGCAGCCGTCGCCGCCCCCGTCAAGGCGGTAGGGGTTGGCGTTCCAGCGCCCGATCGGCCGCTCGTCGGCCGGCAGGGGATCGATGCACTCCACCTCCCCGAAGCGCCCCGTCCGCGGCCCGCACTCGATGTCCGCCCTGTGGGAGTTGCGCACCGGCCAGTTCACCATGTCCAGCGGGATCTCCGCCAGCGTCGCCGCCGCGGCCTCCACGTCGCAGGCATTGCCCGTCAGCGCACCGTAGATCAGGTTCCAAAGCGGATTGCGCTCCGGCCGCTCGATCCGCCAGGAGCGCTCCAGGCTGACCAGGTAGAGCTGCCGCAGATCCGGGTCGGTCTCGTAGGTCAGCAGCGGGTAGTAGCACAGGAAGGCCAGCTCATCATCGGAGTGGTTGACGTCGCCGGGCGGGAGGATCTTCTGGTTGATGGTGTTGATGGCGTAGTGGTGCCGCTCGATCAGCCCGCGCGCCGCCTCCACGTAGCGGTCATGCCCGCAGATGTGGTGCGCGACGCGCAGGTGGCTGAGGATCGCCAGCGAGTTGAGGCCGCGCTCGGGCTCCCAGGAGCCGTTGAGATACCGCGGGGAGAAAACGCCCCAGCGGGTGTGCCGGCCGTCCACATCGATGAGCAGGAGATCATTGTCGATAAGGTGGTCCGTGATGCGCTCAACGACCTCGCTGATCTCCTGCTTCTGTTCCTCATCCCCCACAAGGTCATAGAAGATGCTGAGGGCGAAGTAGTGGCCGTCCAGCTCATCGCTGGAGGTATCGCCCTTCCACTCCCAGGCGCCGTCGGGGGAGGGCCCCGGCTCAGGTGCACCGGGCGCGTGGTATGTCTCGGTGCGGTGCCACTCGCCCCCGGACTTGATGACCTCCTCGCCCTCTCGCACGCAGGCGCGGGCGGGGAAGCCCGGGATCGGGGTGCGCCGCTCCAGGTCCAGCAGCGCTCTCGTGGACTCCCACGCCCATCGCCTCGCCTCCTCGCTCCCGGTGACGGCGTAGCGGAAGCACTCGGCCGCCACGTAGAGCGCCGTCCAGAGCCCGTCGTTGTCGGAGGCGTAGTGGGTGAAGTCCTCGAGGTCGCCGGGCGATCCGAGCCGGCAGCTCGTGACATAGCCCTCCCGGCAGTGTCGGGCGCGCACCTGCCG
>JBNGDZ010000432.1:0-4523 GCA_049975765.1 Armatimonadota bacterium | reverse complement strand
GGTACGGATCTCCACGCCCAGGCCCTCGATCTCCGCGATCTCGTGCTCCACCACGGCGCGGGGAAGGCGATACTCCGGGATCCCTACGGCGAGCATCCCACCCGCCACCGGGAGCTTCTCGAAGACAGTGGAGCGGTGGCCCATCAGCGCCAGGCGGTAAGCCGCAGTCAGCCCGGCGGGCCCGGAGCCCACGATCGCCACGCGCTCGTCGTGGAAGGGCGGGGGCTGCGGGGTCTCCGGCAGGTAGCGGCCACCGTGGTCGGCAGCGAAGCGCTTCATGGCCGCGATGGCGATGGGATCATCCACGTCAGAGCGCGTGCATGCCGTCTCGCACGGATGGTGGCAGCACCGCCCGAGGACTCCCGGGAAGGGGTGGTTCTGCTTGATCAGCCGCAGGGCGTGGTCGTACTTGCCCTCCGCGATCAGGTTCAGATAGCCCTGGACGTCCTCGTTGATGGGGCACTCCCAGCGACACGGCGGGGTGCCCCGCGCCTGGATCTCGGCGACGATGAGGTGCCGCCGATCCACCTGCTCCAGCGGCGTGATGCGATCGTTGATCGCCCCGCGGATCTCATCGAGCGTCTCCAGGCCGTGGCGCTGCAGGTACTCCTCGATCTGCGTGTTGATCCGGGTGAGGATCTCGTAGCCCTCGAGATAGATACCTGTACAGACCTGGACCGTCTGCGCGCCGGCCATGATGTAGCCGATGGCGTGCTCGCCCTCGGAGACGCCGCCGCTGGCGCTGATCTGAAGCTCGGTGGTCGGCGCGATGGTGTTCACCCAGCGGAGCACCAGGTTCCGCGACCACGGGCCGCCGTGGCCGGCGTAGCCGCCGTGCATGACCGGCCGGCCCTCCTCCACGTCTACCTCCAGGCCGGTGAAGCGGTTGAACAGAGTCACCGCCTCGGCGCCGATCTCCTCGATGGCCGCGACCATGCTCGGCGGCGTGGTGAGCTGCGGGGTGAGCTTGACGATCAACGGAATCTCGACCTGCTCCCGGACGCCCTCGATCACCTCCAGAATGCGCCTCTCCACGTCCTCCCCGCTGAAGGCGATCGACCCGTGGGGGCAGGAGACGTTGATCTCCATGGCCGCCGCGCCGGACTGCGCGATGATGGCGGTGTTCTGCAGCCAGCTCTCCAGCGTCTGGCAGTCCACGTTGGCGATAACCGGGATGCAGAGCGCCTCCGCCGCGCGCGAGAGCTCCTCGGCGTACTCGTGCGCGTCGCGGCTGCTGGCCTGCTCGTAGCTGTAGAAGGTGAAGGCGTCGCGGTCGGCCAGCTCGTGGCGGATGATGCGGTAGCGGGGCGCGGGCGAGGTGCGCATGGCGACGATGTCCGAGAAGCCCTTCATGACGACTGCGCCTGCGCCGGCGTCCTCGGCGCGGCGCATGGCGTCCAGGCCTTGCGTGATGGCCGCCGATCCGGCGATCAGCGGACTGCGCAGTCTCAGCCCGACGAAGTCGGTGGCAAGCAGAGCCAAGAGGGCGTCCCTCCATCATCCAACGACAGCCATTGTGGCACAGTACCGCGAAAGCTTAGCACCTGCCCACAGGGGGCGTCAACCGGAAGGCCGCTGCCGCTCGCGCGGGCGCGCCGTCGTGGGAAAAGCGCTCAGACTCGTCAGGAGGGGGCGCCTTTCCCTGCACGTCGGCTCGTGGTCCCCGCCTCCATGATTCGGGTAGGTCGCGCCGGAAACCCGACGCCGTTGCTGGTCGGCCCTCCGCACGACTACCGCCGCGAGCGAACGTGGTCGCGCTGATCGTCCCGACGCACCGGTGTCGGAGCGGCCGCGAACGCCGTTTCAGAACTCGAACACTCCGAAGCTGCCCGGCTCCACGAAGCCGCTGACGACCTGCGACCACGAGGATAGCTCGCTAGCGGGCCGGCGCT
The DNA here is from genome assembly GCA_049975765.1 of Armatimonadota bacterium. Lineage (GTDB taxonomy): Bacteria > Armatimonadota > Zipacnadia > Zipacnadales > UBA5352 > JAYENL01. Next base: position 2,631 of record JBNGDZ010000432.1, on the reverse strand, counting down.
GCCGGCAGATGTTGGCGCGTAGCGTCTCGCCCGGCTCCGGCGCGGCCCACTGCATCGCGGCCCAGGGGAGGGCGATCTCCACGTTCCAGAAGCCGTCGCCCAGCAGCGTCGCGCTCTGGTACTCGGGGTTCCAGGATGTGTCTGTGTCGCCGTCGGCGTGCATCGCGTCCCAGCGCACGCCGTCCGGGTTGATGATGATGTGGTAGTACGGGGCGCCCTCCTCCTGCTGCAGGAAGAGGTCAACGCTGTCGCCGAGCCAGATGTTATCGTCGCGCTTGCTGCCGATCCGCTCCATCTTCTCAGGGGTCGGCTCCATGCAGCGGACGGCGACGTAGAGCGCCTCGTCATCGTACCCCACGTGCGCGATGGTCGTGGCCTGCAACTCCTCATCGGTCGAGAATGTGCCGATGAAGGGCTCAAGCTCAGTCGCCATCTGCCAGGCCGCGTCATCGCGGTGCCCGTCGATGGTGGGAGCGGGCTCGCCCAGCGGCCGGATCCGCGCGGTGCGGTGGATCAGCTTCTCCTGGATCTCCGCCTGCATCCGCTCACGGGCCTCCTGCCAGATGGTGTCGGCGTCGATGGTCATCGGCTCGCCCTCGTCGAGCTTCCGCCGAGCCTCGCGGACCGCCTCGGGCAGCCCGGGCGGGATGTCGCGGTCCTCCCACCAGCTCATCCGCTCGCTGTAGAGCCACACGTAGCGATCAGAGGACCTCAGCGCCCAGTAGACGTTGTGCTGGAACCACTGGGCGCGCTGCTCCGGGCTGAGGTAGTTACCCTCCACCGTGCGGGTGCGCAGCCCAAAGAGGTGATCGACGTAGAGGGCCTGGGCGCAGAGCACGTGCTGGCGGTACTTGGCCCAGTTCTCCGGCGCGATCGCCCCCAGCGCCGTCTGTTTGATGTAGTGGTACACGTCCAGGTACTGGCGGGAGTCGTGGTAGTAATAGGCCGGCTCGTTGCCGTCGTTGAGCAGCGTGCCGGGGTCGATGGCATCGAGCATCCCGTTGATGAAGGCCCCGTAGAGGCCGTAGTGGTAGTCGCGCAGGATCTCGTCCGCCTCCTCCTCGGTCTCGGCGCGGGCGGCGTTCATCAGCCCGCCCACCGTGGTCAGGAAGAAGGTGTGGATAACGGGCTCCTGCATCTCCGCCTCGATGGCGTCGATGAACTGAGCGCCGCGCTGGCGCACCTTGGCCTGGTACTCGTCGAAGGAGTGCTCCTCCGCGCGGGCCTGACTGGGGTAGTGCCAGGGGTTGTCGCCGTAGGGCTCGGCATCGAAGCAGACGCCCTTGCAGCGCCCCATGGCCGCCGCCCGCGCCACCATCCCTACGTTATGCAGCACCGCCTCCCAGTCCTCGTCGGAGAACCAGTCCATCTGCGACGCCGCGTACATCATCAGGAAGTTGTCGGTGAACTTCTCCCACTCGATGGACCTCAGCGCCTGCGCCTCCTCGGCGGGAATCTCGTGCTTGACGGGCTGGAAGATCTGGCCGAGGGGGCTGATGCGCATGAGCAGGCCATCGAAGGGACGCTGCTCCATCTCGCGGATGTGCTCGGCGACGAAGCTGGGCTTCGGCACGTCCCATCCGTACTCCAGCAGCTTCTTCTCCGGCGGCCCGGCGTGCTGAGCCTGCGCGAAGCCGGGGGCAGCCACGATCACGGCAAGAGCAATGAGCGGTACGGACCACGTTGAGCGCATGCCAATCACCATCCCAGCGTCTTTGTGTGTACGGGGCAATTCCGGGGAACAGGCGCGCGGACCTGCAGACGGGGCCACTGCCGATCGTGCCTCCCGCGATAGGAGGTCGCGGCAGGTGGTGGCACTCTGCGGTGGGTCCTACTGCCTGCGTCTGCCGCGCGTGAACAACAGCACGCCCAGACCCATGACGATGCCCACGAATATGAGGATATTCGGCAGCGGTTCGCCGGGAATGCCGGCGCCGCCGTCGCCGGGCGTGGCGTACCAGATCAACCCCGCGCCCAACGCGCATACCCCTGCCAGCGCCGTCAACCAGATGAAGATCCACTGGAAGGCCGATGCGGCCGCCTGCCAGTCGAATATCGGCGCTCGTGCCGGGCGGCGGGCGTCGGGGACGTCGCCCAGCCGCGTCTCGAAGTGATCCGCGAGGTCGTCGAAGACCCGATCCAGCTCCCCCTCAAGCTCACCCTCGCGGATCATGGTGATAAAGAACGGGCTGAAGGTGTTTGGGTAGCGGCTGAAGGAGGTGGCCAGCGTATGGCCCATCTCCACGTCCTGCTGCACCTGATCGAGGATCTCCCGGAGCAGCGGATCCTGCGCCTGCGCGCGCAGCGTCTCCAGGATCTCCAGGATGTTGATGTCCGCCTTGGTGAGCGTGGCGAACTGCCTGCAGACTGTGGCAAGGTCGGCGTTCGTGATTCGCCCTTCGCTCTCAGGCATCGCAATCACCACCTGAGTGTTCTCGGCCTCCGCGCGGATACCTCCCGCCAGCGACGCCCGCAGGTAGAGAGCTTTGCCGAGGGGGCCAAACGACGCGCAGGCGAGGGCGCCCGCGCTACTTAACGGCGGGCCGGACAGTGGTCCGGCCCCTCCATACGGCTATCCCCCCGCGTGGTGTGGCCCCTCGATACGGCACATCCCCGCGCGTGGGTCCGGGC
>JBNGDZ010000431.1:1230-4527 GCA_049975765.1 Armatimonadota bacterium | reverse complement strand
GGGTAGCTCCCCCCCGGGAACTGCAGCCTCGCCCAGAAGCGTTCATCATACTGAGGGAAGGCTATGCGAAGGCTCGCGGCTGGTCCACCGGGAGGCACATCACTCGCCGGGGCTGCGAGAGGCTTCTTTCGCATCAACCCGGCATCTGCGGCGCCGGGTATCACAGTACATGGTCAGCGCCACGACGCTGACACGGAGGTGCTTCCTGACGTGGCCCACGGAATTGGCCGACCGCGCACGTTGATGTTGCTGATGAGTGCTCTAACGCTGCTGGCCGTGACGACCGTCCCGTTCACAACCGGCTGTCCTCGCGGCGAAGAAGAGGTGTCGCCTGCTGCGGGGGCCGGGCCGGTGTCCGACCCTGACGTCGATCCGGCCGCCCGGACGACAGAGGGACCGTCGGCTACTGAGGGCGAGACGACATACCTGGACGTGTGGGTGCCGTGCGCCTATGCCCCCGCTATGGCGGAGATCACGCCGATGTTCGAGGAGGAGCATCCGGGCGTGAAGATTCGCCCACGTGTTGAGAACATCGCCCTGTTCCCGGGCTACATCCTGGAGGGGGAGACCCCGGATGTGCTGATGGGGATCGGCGACGTGGAGGTTGGGGCTGTGGAGGAGGCCGGCAAGGTAGACTACAAGCAGGCCTTCTGCTTTGTTGAGATTGCGCTGGTCGTCCCAAAGGGCAATCCCAAGGGCATTGAGACTGTCGAGGACCTGGCAAGCGACAGGGTCGAGAGCCTCGCCGTCGGTACCGATGACATCTCGGTCGGCCACTACGGTCGCGAGCTGTTACAGAAGGCCGGCGTATGGGACCAGGTCAAGGATAAGGTCATTGAGGTCGACATGCCTGTGACGCTGCTTGAGTTCACCGTCCAGGGGAAGGTTGACGCCGCTCTAGCGTACGGTGCCTGCGTGAAGGCGGAGAAGGGCGAGGCGATGGTGAAGATGGGCAGCAAGCTCGATCTGGTGCCCTGTGAGATCGATGCCTACTGCCCGGCGGTGCCCTCTCCTGCCGCCACTATCGCCGGCTGCGCGCACCCTGAGCTCGGGCGTGAGTTCATCGACTTGCTGACCACCGATCCGGTCCAGGAGATCATCGCCAGGTACGGGTTCTTGAAGCTGTCAGACCCGAAGTGCTTCTAGCGGGGATGCGGGCACCGCATCATCCGAGTGTTGGCCGCAAAGGAGGCCAAGGCCATGAGGCCCACGAGCACACGAGGCTTCACCCTGATCGAGCTGCTGGTGGTGATCGCGATCATCGCGATCCTCGCCGCAATGCTCTTCCCGGTGTTCTCCCGCGCCCGCGAGGCGGCGCGGAAGACGACCTGTCTGTCGAACCTCAAGCAGATCGGGCTGGCCTCGCACATGTACGCGCAGGACTATGACGAGATCTTTCCCACCGATGACCACATCTGCAATCCTCACCTCAGGCTCGTAAACCAGCTCATGCCCTACATGAAGAACATGGGGATACTCTACTGCCCCTCGGCACCGTCGATGGGCATCTCCACCATCGTCGACAACGAGGAGAACCGCTCGGTGGGCAACATCTCCTACTACTACTACTCATTCGACCAGCTCCCCAGCACCGCCCCGCCGGCCGGCCCCCCGGACTACGTGGGATGGATCGATCGTTTCTTCTATGCGCGGAACTACGGCGACACCACGCGCATAATGACCGAGATGTGGGACACCGACTACTGGCTGGCGTCCGACTGGTTCTGCAAGCCCATCGTCCAGGGCATCGTCGGCCACGGGATCCATGGGGGCGATTTCGGCTCACTGAACATCCTCTACGTTGACGGCCACGTCAAGTACTATCCGAGGCAGGCGATGACCAACTTCAGGTAGCTGGACCGGAGATGAGGCCGATGTAGCCTGGGACGGAGGTGCTGCCCTGAACACGAGGGTGACTACGATCATTACCATCGCGGTGCCGCCGGGCGTGGCGCTCGTCAATCATCTGAAGGGCACGTTCAGTGGCGCGTCCGGTGAAGAGCCTCCGAAGCCGTGAGCGCACCAGGTAGGCTTGCTGACCACGGCTCCAGGAGATCATCGTGGATCGCCGGTTCCCGAAGCTGTCGGACCGAGCGCTCTTGATGGGGGATGCCGGCACCCCATCATCCCAATCCTTGCCGTAAGGGAGGCCAAGGCCATGAGGCCCACGAGCACACGAGGCTTCACCCTGATCGAGCTGCTGGTGGTGATCGCGATCATCGCGATCCTCGCCGCAATGCTCTTCCCGGTGTTCTCCCGCGCCCGCGAGGCGGCGCGGAAGACGACCTGTCTGTCGAACCTCAAGCAGATCGGGCTGGCCTCGCACATGTACGCGCAGGACTATGACGAGATCTTTCCCACCGATGACCACATCTGCAATCCTCACCTCAGGCTCGTAAACCAGCTCATGCCCTACATGAAGAACATGGGGATACTCTACTGCCCCTCGGCACCGTCGATGGGCATCTCCACCATCGTCGACAACGAGGAGAACCGCTCGGTGGGCAACATCTCCTACTACTACTACTCATTCGACCAGCTCCCCAGCACCGCCCCGCCGGCCGGCCCCCCGGACTACGTGGGATGGATCGATCGTTTCTTCTATGCGCGGAACTACGGCGACACCACGCGCATAATGACCGAGATGTGGGACACCGACTACTGGCTGGCGTCCGACTGGTTCTGCAAGCCCATCGTCCAGGGCATCGTCGGCCACGGGATCCATGGGGGCGATTTCGGCTCACTGAACATCCTCTACGTTGACGGCCACGTCAAGTACTTCCCGAGGCAGGCCGTGCTGAACTTCAAGTAGCGGTGGAGACAGGACTGATGCGGCGCAGGACGGAGGTGCTGCTGTGAACAGGACCACCACCGCGATCGTTGTCATCGCGCTGCTGGGAGGCGTGGCGCTGGTCAACCAGCTTGGCAGCACGTCGGGCCCCGCGCCTCCGGAGGAGCTGCCGGAGCCCACGACCGAGGAGCCCTCCGGCGAACAGGCCGATGTGGAGGACGCACCGCTGTGGATCGATGAGCCCATCGGCCCCGAGGACGCGCCGGTGCAGATCGAGTGGTTCTTCGAGGCGGACAACGAGTGCCATACTCCGTGGGAGCAGAACTTCCGGGAGATGGCGACCAGCTATGCCCCCAACGTGCGCTTGGTGTTGCGGCCCTGGCACCTGGAGAGCACGCGGAAGCGGGCCGAGGAGATTGGGGACTTCGGCTGCCAGATGGGGATCGCCATCAACGGCAAGCATACGTGGCATCTCGCCGACCGCGGGGAGGTCAACTTCACGGCCC
>JBNGDZ010000431.1:0-1220 GCA_049975765.1 Armatimonadota bacterium | reverse complement strand
CAGTACGAGGGCGCCCACGGCGACGAGGCGTGGATGCAGGAGACACTGCAGGCGTTCCAGGAGAGCAGCGCCACAGAGGACTCATCTGCTGACGAAGGTGACGAGCCCGAACCGTGACGGGGTGTGGAAGCTGACCCCCGTCGGAGCCCACGACAGATTGCCCCCGGTACCGGCGCGGTGTCGGCAGAAGTTCATCCCCCATTGCTGCCCGGCCTCTGGTCGCCGCGCCAGGTCCGACAGGGGGATGCGCAGGGCAACCGTCCAGCGGTCGTCTCCGGTGTGAGCTCGGGCCTCGATGCCGCTGTCCCACGCCACCTGCTCGCTGGTCTTGGGACGATCCGCGACCCGTAACTCGTCGTAGATGCTCCCCGCCGCATTGACCACGAAGTGGCGGTAGCGCTTCTGGTCGCGGTCGGGGTCCACGAACAGCTCCACGCAGTCGTCGAAGAAGACTCCCCCGTCCCGCGGCCGGTCGGCGGCCTCCAGCCGTTCCATGTTCGGCTCAGAGCACTCGAACAGCACGTAGAGTGCCCCATCGTCCCACAGCGCCCGCGCGATCGTATCCACCGGGGCCTTCTGCCCGGTGGAGCGGCGGAAGACCGCCGTGGCGGGCGCCTCCAGCCCGCGGCCCAGTTCGTAGGTCGGCGGTCCCTGTTGCTCCAGCATGTAGAAGGGCCGCGCGCTGGCCTTCATGAAGTCCAGGATGGCCTCGTCGATGAGCCGCACACGCTGCTCGTAAGGCGGCTGCCCCTCGGCGAGCTGCCCGGCCTGGTGGATCAGCCGCCGGAGCTGGCGCATGTGCTCGGGCGGGCAGTAGACCGTCCAGGACTCCTCCGCCCGCAGGTGGCCGGGCCGGTAGTGCCGCTCGTTCATGAACGTCTCCTCGATGGTGGTGAAGAACCGGCGCATGGGCTCCTCGGCCGGCCCGTAGAAGAGCCGGTAGTACTCGTCGAGCAGCTCCTCGATGGGCCGATCCACCCTGTCGAACATCTTGAGCCGGAAGTAGTAGTTGAGGTGCTGCATGGCGGGGTTGACCAGCCAGCCCTCCACCGGGGGGAAGCCCTTGGCGGTGTTGATCTCGATGAACTCGCCATCGATGCCGATCTCGTGCAGCTTCATCACGTCATGCCCCGTGCGGCGCGGGACCAGGCCCGGGAAGACGTTCATCCGCCGCCACTGCGGGAAGTTATAGTACTCCCAGGTGTAGAGCATATCCACCC
>JBNGDZ010000430.1:0-4529 GCA_049975765.1 Armatimonadota bacterium | reverse complement strand
CCGGAGGACTGGGTGGAGGGCGCGCGGTCGGTGATCGTGCTGGGCATGGCCTATCCGGCGCAGACGCTGGACCGCGCCGGCGAGGAGCCGGCGGTCGCCGTGGGGCCGTACGCCTTCGCCAGGTATCAGGTGGCGCGCGACGTCGGCATCGACGCGCTGAGCATCGCGCGGGAGCTGGACCGCCGGGGCTTCCGGGCGGCGATCACCTACGACGTGACGGGCGTGGGCTCGAAGACACAGAATCCGCGCTTCGCGACCCCGGACATCTTCTCCGGGCGCGTGGAGGCGGCCGCGGCGGGGCTGGGGACTATCGGCCGCGGCGGCTTCGTCATCACGCCCGACTTCGGGGTGCGAGTCGGCTGGGTGGCCATCGTCACCGACGCCGAGATCGAGCCCACCGACGGACTGGAGGGCTTCGACCCCTGCGAGGGCTGCGAGGCGCCCTGCATCCCGGCCTGCCCGGTGTCGGCCCTGGCCGAGGGCGAGGAGATCTGCACGGGCGAGCGCTGCTTCGCCGCCCGGGACCTGCTGCGCTGCGACTGGGCCAAGCGCTACGCCCTGGTGGCCGCGGAGGGGCCGGGGTACATGGGCTCTACCACCGACGTGCCGCCACCAGAGGGCGAGATCACGGCCGAGGACATCGCGGAGGCCGTCCGCACTCGCGACCCCCTGCAGCGGCACCTCGACTGCATCCTGGAGCCGTGCCTGAAGGCCTGCCATGAGGTGCTGCGGGCGCGGGGAGTCGGTGACGCGTAGACCGCCGGAAGCCACGGCGGAGCTGACGCAGCGACGCGCAGCAAAGCACTGCGCCAGACTCTGACCTGTACAGGGAGTGAGCACCATCGAATCCGGGACGACCACGGCCATTGCGTTGGTCATCGCGTCGCTCATCTGCGCCAGTACGGCCGCGTCGGCCGAACGCGCGCTCGTCCGGGACGGCCAGGCCACCAGCGCCATCGTCCTCGGGGACGCCGAGTCGGAGTTCGCGCGGCGGGCCGCCGACGAGCTGCGCTATCACGTACAGCGTGCCACCGGCGTCGCGCTCCCCGTGATCGAGCGACACGAGATCGACACGCTGCCGGCGGATCACACGATCGTGGTCGTGGGCGCGGATGAGCTGGCTGATTCCCTGGGCGTCTCGGCATCCGAGCTTCGCGCCGAGGAGTTCCGTATCAGGACGCAGGGGCGCTATCTGGTGTTCGCGGGCCATGACCTGCCGCGCTGCGGCACTCGCGGCGGCGTCTCTCGCGTCCTCGACAGCCCGGCGACCGTGTGGGCGGTGGACCACTTCCTCGACCGGCACATGGGCGTGCGCTGGCTCTGGCCCGGGGACCTGGGGACCTTCGTGCCGCGAGCCGATACCATCGCGGTGCCGGACATGGATGTGACGCACCGGCCCGCGATGGCGGCGCGGCTGCTGCGCGTGAATCTCTTTCAGGCCCGGCGCGGGTTGGGGCATGTCGGCGACATCGACGAGTTCTGGGCCGATGCCACGGCCGCGCGCCTGTATCACGAGGCCAACGCGTGGAAGAGCCGGCATCAGATGGGCGCCCGCCGCGACATCTACGTGGCGCACTCATTCAGGGACTGGTGGGAGCGCTTCCACGAGACCAGGCCCGAGATCTTCGCCACCCTCCCCGGCGAGCGCAGCCAGCCGTGGCCGAGCCCGGATCGGGTCAAGCTGTGCGTGTCGAACCCCGCGGTTGACGAGCTGGTCCTGGCGGACTGGCGGGAGGCCGGTCGGCCCGACCTGTGGAGCATCGGCCCCAACGATGATGGCCGCGGCCTGTGCGTGTGCGAGGACTGCCGGGCCATGGACGCCCCGCGCAGTGATGACGTCGAGGCCATCTGCATGGGGCACACGGACCTCAGCGCGCGCTACCTGCGGTTCTGGAACCGGGTGTTGGGGAAGATGCGCGCGGAGAACCCGGACGTCCGACTGGTCACGCTGGGCTACGTCTACACCCGGGAGGGGCCGCCGCCGGGCGTTGGGCTGGAACATGACGGCGGCCTGACCGTGAACTTCGTGCATGGCTTTGGACAGAGCGCCAGGGCCGCATTCGCGCGCTGGCTCGATGCCGGCGTGGAGCTGGTTCTGCGGCCCAACTGGTGGCACACGGGGGCCGTCGCGCCGTGGCTGCCTCTGCACCAGGCGGGGGAGTACTTCAGGTTCGCGCAGAGCCGCGGGATCACGGGCTTCGACTTCGACACGCTGCTGGGCTACTGGGGCACCCAGGGCCCCTTCTACTACCTGATCGCCCGGCTGTCCGCCCGGCCGGAGTTGAGCGTTGACGAGGTGATCGCCGAGTATGCCTCTGCTTTCGGGGCTGCCGCGCCGGTGATTCGCGAGTACCTGGACTTCTGGGAGAGCGCGAGCGAGCGTGTCGGCTATCCCATCATGGCCGGGCGGGGGATCCCGCAGCGTCCGGGTGGCTTCTACGACCGGATGGCCGCCGAGCACGGCTTCGAGACCAGTCCCATCGTCGGAAGCTGGCCCATCATTCCGCTGTTCTACGACGATGCGCTGATGTCGCGGGCACACGGCCTCCTCGACGAGGCCGAGCGGGCGGCGTCGGAGGATGAGGCCGCACTGGCGCGGATCGAGTTCCTGCGCGATGGCCTGCGCCACCTGACGGCCACACGCGATGTGCTGGAGCTGGGCTACGAGTTCACCCGACCGGACGACGCGACGCTCCAGGACTTCGAGCAGCGGGTGGAGCGACTGCAGATCAAGCGTCGCCTGCTCAACCCGCGGCACGTAATCTGGGCCGATACCGTCAACTACGTGGAGCAGCGCCGCGACATCCCAACCAGCGTGGAGCGCCTGTCGATGCCCTTCGCGGTCGGGGAGCAGCTCGAGGGGATCTGGAAGTTCCAATGGGATCCCGACGGGGTCGGAGAGTACCGGGGATGGTTCCGGGAGGACCACGCCGACGCCGACTGGCCCCGGACCGAGGTGACGGCGCCGTGGGAGGAGCTGCCCGTCGGGAAGCAGTGGCGCGACGAGCATGGACATGACTACAACGGCCTGGCCTGGTATCGCACGCGGTTCACGGTGCCGGCCGACGCGAAGGGCGAGCGCGTGCGGCTGATCTTCGGCGCGGTGGACGAGGCCTGCATCGTGTGGGTCAACGGCGAGAAGGTGCACGACCGGCCTTACCCCTTTGAGGGTGACACCAACTCGTGGAAGAAGGCCTTTGAGGTGGATATCACCGACGTTGTCCGGGTTGGGGAGGAGAACCTGCTGGCCGTGCGCGTCGAGGACAATACGGGCGCCGGCGGCATCTGGCGCCCGGTCCGGCTCTGCATCGGGACGGAGGCGGCCCCGTGAGCGCCGCGATGTCAGCCGGCCGGATGCCGGGGCCGGGCACCATCAGCCTGCGGGTGCCCGGGCGCATCTGCCTGTTCGGGGACAAGATCGACATCGCGCACAAGCCCGTCATCGCGGCGGCCATCGATATGTTCATGTCCGTTGAGGCCGCGCACGCCCGGGGGCGCGAGGTGACGCTCTACAGCCACGACTACGACGAGACCGAGCGCTTCGAGATAGGCGACCAGCCGGATATCACCGGGCACATGAAGTACGTGCAGGCGGCGGCCTGGCTGCTGCGGGAGCGGCTGGAGGCCGGCTTCTCGATGCGCTTCTCGAGCGGGATCCCCATCGAGGCGGGGCTGAGCACCTCGGCGGCGCTGACGGTGGGGGCGATCATGGCCCTCGACGAACTCTTCGGGCTGGGGATGCGTCTCAACGAGATAGCCGAGACGGCCTACGTGGCAGAGCACGACGTCTGCGGCATCTCCTGCGGGCGCATGGACCAGTACGCAATCGCCCATGGCGGCGTGACCTTCATCACCACGGGCCAGCCCGCCTCCGCCGAGGTGCTTCCCATCGACGAGCTGCCGGTGGTGGTCGGCGATTCGGACGAGCCCCGGCACGCGTCGGAGGTGCTCAGCCGCACCCGCCGGCGCCTGGAGGAGGGCGATCCCGTGGTACTGGACGCCTTCGAGAGGCTGCATCAGTACACGCTCGCCGGCCGCGAGGCGCTGGTGGCAGGAGACGGTCCGCGTATCGGCGAACTGATGACACGAAGCCAGGTCCAGGAGAAGCGCATCGGCGCCTCCACGCCGAAGATCGAGCGGCTCTGCGCGACGTCCGTCGAGGCCGGCGCCCATGGCGCCAAGCAGATGGGCGCGGGCGGGGGCGGCTGCATTGTGGCGTACTGCCCCGGCCGCCAGGAAGAGGTGGCAGCCGCGATCGAGGGGGAGGGCGGCGTCCCGTACATCTGCGACATCTTCAGGTGGGCAACCGCCGCCGACGCGCGTGTCGGAAGCGGGGACGAGTCCAGAGCATGAAGAGATCATCGACTGCAGCGCTCATCGCCGTGCTGCTGGCGGTCGCGACAGCTCCCGCAGGTGCGGGGGACATCGTGGACGCCATCACGGCGCGGGTGCCCAGGCACCCGCACTCCTATGCGGAGGTAATGGCGGCGCTGCAGGAGCTGCACCTCACCGACAGGGTGAGATGCTGG
>JBNGDZ010000429.1:0-4542 GCA_049975765.1 Armatimonadota bacterium | reverse complement strand
CGCCGGGACGCTGGCGGCCATCGCCGGCGCCAATGACGTCCTGGCCCGCATCGAGGACACGCTGCTGGACGGCGAGCCAAGCGAGCTACTGGGCGTGGCGGATGGCGGCGGCGAGGTTACCACATACCAGGGGGATGACGAGCTTGTGGCGCTGGTGCGCGACTACGAGGATCCCGGCGAGACGAGGCTGAGGCTCGCAGGTGACGCTGGGTGGCGGGTCGAGGATGCGGATCTGCGTGAGACCATCGCGCAGGTCACAGGCGATGAGCGGGAGTTCGAGGTGGATCTTGGTGAGAGGAACCCCGTGGTGCTGGTCCTGCGCAGGGGCGAGTGAACGAGGCGCCGACCAGCGTCTTGGGCCGACCTCCTCAGGGTGCTGCGCACCCTTCGTCGTGCGGCCCCTCCAACGGCCTCCCGGTTGCCTCCTTCCGCCACAGGAGTGCCGGCTCTCCCACGCCGGCCGTCGTTCGGGGACGCTGACGCGTCTCTCCCCGCGTCCACAGCCCCGCCCGTGAGGGCGATTGCCGTTGCGTGGCCTCCGCACCAGGACCAGGAGAGACGGACGGCCGTATCCGTCACCGCAGCTTTTCCCGCCACCGCTCCTCGATGCGCAGCAGCTCCCTCTCCACGTCCTCGCTCAGCCGCTGCGCTTCGGGCGCGCCGAGGATCTCCCGCACGCGCTCACGGGCTCGTTCCCGGGCTGTCGCCGCGCCCTCGGCCTCCCAGCCCTCACGCCGGCCCACAAAGCCCAGCGACGGCTCGAACAGCTCCTCGCGGAAGTGCGCCAGGGTGTGCCGGTGGCCGAGGTAATCCGCCTGAGCGCCCAGCTCGGCGACCACCTCGTACGCCAGCGCCTCATCGTCGGTCGCCACGCCCCTCGCGGCTCTGAGGCACGCCGCGGCGATCTCATCGTCGATGACCATCATCTCCGGCGAGAGCGTCCGCTGGGACTCAAGCTGGCCGATGCCCCAGATGATGTTGACGCCGGCCATGGCGTGCATCAGACCCACGTTCATCTTCTCCCACGCCGCCTGCTCGTCGGCGATCATGGCCTCGGTGCTCATCCAGGAGGCGCTGGGGAGGCCGTGGAAGCGCGCCAGCTCCGCGCCGACGGCTCCCAGCAGGCCGTTCTCGGGGGCGCCGGTGCGGGTGACGGCCTGGCGCATATCCATGGCGTGGGCGAAGCCGAGGTTGAAGACGCAGGGGCGGCCGGGCTCGAGCGTCTGGATGATGACCACGCCGCTGAGGGCCTCGGCGTTGGCGAGCATCAGCGTCCCACCCAGCGTCACCGGCGATGTCGCGCCCGCGGTCGGCTCAGAGTTGATCATCATGGGCACGCCGTGACCTGACGTCTGCACGAACATCTCCAGGCCGGGTTCAGTCCAGCGCAATGGGCTGACGATGGTGTAGCCGAAGCTGACAACGGGCCTCTCGCGGAGCGTCGCGGGCGAGGCCAGGACGCGGCCCATCTCGATGATCGCCGCGCCGCCGCGCGGAGTATAGATGCAGGGGCGCAGGTGCTTGGTGGTGTGCTGCGCCAGCAGGCGGCAGCCCACGAAGTCGCGGAACTGCGCCGGGATCTCGCTGATGGTGGGACCGACCACCGCCTGCACCCGGTCCAGAGCGTCGGCCACCCGGGTGAGGGCCACGAACTGTGGCTCGGTGATCGGACGCATCTCGCCGCCCTCGGCGTGGTAGAGCGCATTGCCGGTCCAGAACACCGTGCGGCCATCCGGCCCCACCTGGGTGGTCTCACCAGCCACCGGCGCCAGGTTCACAACCGACGGCGCGTGTCCAATGCACTCGGCGACGAGCTCCCGCGGGAAGGCGATCATGCCTGACGGCAGCTCGCGGCAGCCGGCGCCAAGCAGCGTGCTGGTGACGCCCTGGTGCTCGATGCGCACGCCGACCTCCTCGAGCAGGTCGAGGCTGCGGTCGTTGATGAGCGCGAGCTGCTCGGGCTCCATGAAGCGCATGGCACTCGTCCCTTTCATGGGCCAACGACCGGGGGTCAGAAGACCCGCCGCTGCGGATGGCAACGGCACCACGCCGAACGACCGGGCGGGCTGGGAAGCCCGTCTTTCGGTACGGCACCAACAGCGCGCCGGGTCCGCTACCTGGGGCGCTCGTGGGCGATGCGGAAGAAGTTGCGCATCAGGTTGTGTCCGTCCGGGTAGCCCTCGACCTGTCTCTCGGGGTGGAACTGCACCCCGTAGAGGCACATCTCCTCGTGCACCATGGCCTGGATGCGGCAGTCGGCGCTGGAGGCCAGCAGGCGGAAGCCCTCCGGGAGCCGCTTGATCTCGCTGCGGTGGGCCTCGCGGACGCGGATCGGGTCGGGCAGGCCCTCGAAGAGCGGGTCGTCGGCGACCAGGCGCACCGGCCAGATGCCCCATTCCTTGAAGGTACCAGGATGGTAGTCCGGCGCCAGGTCGGCCTCATCGTCTGCGAGCTTGCGCATGATGTCCACCTCGGCGCCGAACATCTCGCCGATGAGCTGGTGCCCGCCGCAGAAGCCGATCTGCGGGATGCCGGACTGGGTGATGGCCCAGCGGTAGTCCTCCCGCTCGAGGATGTCGTACTCGTCGTGCGGGGTGGTGCCGCCGGAGTGGCAGAGCGCCCAGGGGCGCACCTGCTCCAGCAAGCCGCGGGTGACGTCGCTGTAGTGTATCACCAGGCAGCGGTCGCCGGAGAGTCGCTCCAGGTCGAGCTTGAGCTGATGTGGCTGCGCGCTCTGGTACTTCTCATGGGTCTCGGTGACTATGTAGCAGATCATCCCCAGGCCTCCTCGACGATCCCGGCGATGTCGATGACGTACATCTGCCGCTCACCCTCATGCAGGGAGTCGAAGCACACCTGAGTCCCGTCGCGGTTCCAGCGCGGGTGCAGATCGCAGCGGATCTCGCCCGAGTACCGCCTCGGGGAGAGGAAGCGGCCCAGGTCCGCTCGGCGGCGGGTCTGCGTGTCGTAGATCAGTAGTGTGCGCTTCGACTGCCCGTCGGGGTAGGTGTCGGTGAGGATGAAGCGGCGGTCGCCGGGCGAATAGGAGCAGTGGCCGTCGGTGGTGAAGACCTCATCGCCCACCACTCTGAACCACGGAGTCTGGTCGCGGTAGAGGTAGTACCTGTTGCCGATCTGCCGGTGGGTGGCCCATGCCAGGATGTGCCGCTCGTCCCGCCAGTCAAAGTGCGAGACCATGTCATCATCGGCGACGAGAAACACATCGTTGCCGTGTGGGTCGGCCGTGAAGAGTCGCGTGAACCACCGTTCGCTGCCGTGGCGGTACCAGCGGTGCAGCCACAGGAAGCGGCGGCCATCGGTGCAGAACTGCATGTGGTTGAACCAGTTCTCGTTCTCCATGCTCCGGCGCCAGGCGATCCGCACGATCTGGTCGAGCGTGACGATCAGCTCGGTGTCACCGGTGGCCAGATCCATCCACCAGATACCATCATCGTCAGGGTGCATCTCCCCCTCGGTGGGATCGGGCAGGGCGTAGTAGCCGTAGCCGGGCCTGGTGCGCGCCACGCGGGAGAAGTTGAGGCTCACCGCCTGGCTGCCGTCGGGGCTGACGGCGTAGATGGGCCGGGGGAGGGTGCGGGTCTCCCCCGAATGCACGTCCCGGACGATGGACACGTAGCGCCCGTCCTCGACTGAGTTGTAGATGATCTTCCGGCTGGGATCGCTGCCCAGCCACTGGAGCATGGTCCCCTGCTGCCAGCACCAGGCCCGCGTCTCATCAAGGGCGTGGAACCGGCGGTCGCCGGCCTCGAGATCGACGATCCCGACGCGGATGGAGTCTTCGCCGGTGGGCGGCCGGTCCATGAAGTCCACCTCCATGGCCAGCATCATCTTGCCGTCGGCGCTCCACGGACATTTATCATAGTAGCCGAACCAGTGGTACCCGGGGCCGCTCGTGACCGCTCGCGCGGGCTGGACGCCGTCGCTGCATTGGAGCCGACTCATCCCTGTGTTCCTCCTTGTGGGTCGCAGACCGCCCGGTCAACAGCGAGTGGCAGTTCGCCGTCAGCAGCCGATGTCCTGCGGCCCCTCGGGTCCGCCGGAGCGCTCCGGAACGGAGACCGGCCCGCCCAGACGTCTTGACCGGGTGGGGTCTGCCTGGCTGATGGCCGGCGGCCGGCCGCTGAAAGCTGGTCCTACCTCGGCGCCCAGTCGGGCCAGTCCAGCACCATCCGATACAGGCCCAGGGCCTGGAGCTTCGCCGCGATCTCCGGGCGGGCGGCCTTGCCCGGCCACGCCGACTGCAGGTCGCCGAACTCGTTGCCGTCCAGACTCAGCAGGAAGTCCAGCATCATCTGCTGCAGCTCTCTGGCCCGCCCGGCGTGCTGTTCGATGATGTTGTTGCGATTCCAGGGATCGCTCGTGAGGTCGTAGTACTCGTCCCTGCCGTCCGAGCGCCAGACGTACTTCTCCGTCGTCGAGCGCCAGGCTTTGAGGCTGTAGTTGTAGCGGCGCACGTCGAAGTCCGGATAGCGGCGCAGGATGCGCTCCATCACCTGCACCGGCGTGTAGGCCTCCGCGAGG